>CAMAYW010000063.1 GCA_945862475.1 Bacteriovorax stolpii | reverse complement strand
CGATGAAATCGCATTGATTCTTATTCGCCAAGGGGCAAATATATATACCACTGACAGAAGAGAAAAAAGCCCACTAAAAATTGCTCAAGAGAATGGTTTAGTGCAATCTGTTGAAGCCATCATGACGATTATGGACCTGGAATCTGGTGCTCCTGATTTATCAACCTACAGAAACGTCATCACTCAAGGTGACTACAAAAAACTAAATTCACTTCTCACTCGTTTCCCAAAAATTGCCTCAGATAAATTATATCAATCAATAAATCCACTCGCTCTATTAGTTGAAGTGAAAAATGAACAAAGTGCCATAAGAAGTGCAGAAATACTTATCAATAACCAGACGAATGTGAATGGTCCCGAAGAGGCAGAACAAACTCCACTCATTAAAGCAACTGTTCGACAAAAAAGAGGTTTTGCTAATCTCTACTTAACCTCAGAAGCAAATCCCCAACTTCTTGATAAAGAGGGAAAATCTGCCCTTGTGCATGCGGTTCAACTCAATAACCCAGAAATTGTGGATCTCCTTCTTTCGTATTCTGCAGTAGAAAAATATACTTTTAGAAAAGATGGAAAGAAAGTAACCTTTAATGTCTGTACAATCGCTAACGACATGGCATCCAAGTTAAAAACTTCTCAAGAAAAAGAAGCTAATAAGAAAATAAGAAGAAGCTTAGATTGCGGTTTTTTTAACTGGATTTTCTAATTTAAAAACGGCCATTAATAGTAGTAAACCTGGAAGAGCAAATACTGTACATCCAACAAAAAACATCTCCCAACCCATGACCTTTGCCATCCATCCTGTCGGGCTTGAAAGAATGACTCTCGGTATCCCCATGAGTGCAGTTAATAGGGCATATTGAGTTGCAGTGAATTGTTTATTGGTTAGGCTTGCCATATAGGCGGAGTAAGCGGCGGTCCCCATACCACTTGCGAGGTTTTCAAACGCAATAACGAGGGCCAAAGAGGTAAAACTGACAGGTAAGGAAGGAAGAATTGAAAATCCCAAAGTCGAAATCGCCTGTAAAAGTCCAAAAAAAATCAAAGAGAATTTCATATTGAGTCTGAGCATCATCGCCCCCCCAATAAGTCCTCCTAAAATAGTTGCGATCATTCCGAAAGTTTTTGCAACTCCAGCAATGTCTGTTTTGGTGTAACCAATATCTAGGATAAATGGAGTCGTCATGTTGGATGCCATACTATCCCCTACTTTATAAAACAAAATAAAGAGAAGAATAATCCAAGCACCTTTGCGGCTAAAAAAATCTTTTAATGGTCCCAAAACTGCTATTTTCAAATTCTTCGGAACTGGAATGTTATCAGATTCTTTAGGAGCGAGAATGGTAAACAAAAGAGAAGGCAGCATAAATACTGCTAACCACAGATAAACATTCCTCCAAGGAATCTGATCCGCTAAGTAAAGAGCAAACGCTCCCGAAACAAGCATAGCAAGTCGGTAACCTGTGACATAAAGCGAGGAGCCTAGGCCAAGTTCCTCATCAGGAAGAATTTCTCTTCTGTAAGCATCTAACACAACATCTTGAGAAGAAGAAAAAAGAGCAATAAAAAAGGCCCAAATACAAACGAGAGTAAGATTTGATCTTGGATCAGTTAAAGAAAGACCCAAGATGGAAATCACAATTAAAATTTGAAAGAGAAACATCCACCCTTTTCTTCTAGAAAAAAAAGGTAATTTATAACGATCTAATAACGGCGCCCATAAAAATTTGATCACATAAGGAAAACCGATGAGAGAGACTAGACCAATCGATGTGAGATCAACACCTTCATCTGTCATCCAGGCCTGAAGTGTTGACCCAATGAGGAGCAAAGGAAGACCTGCACTATAGCCCATGAGAAGCATTGATAACATTCTAGCGCCAAAAATTTTCTTCAATGACTCAATCATAAAAAGGTGGATCCATCATAATGAAAAGCATTTTTTGTCAAAGAGTGATCAATGCTTTTCTTTTTTGAAATCACTTTCTTAAAATGAATCTTTTTTATAACTTCGCCAATCGCAAGTGCCAGGAATGGAGGGACTGCATTTCCTATTTGTCTAAACATGGCGGTTTGAGAACCATGAAAAATGAAATCATTTGGAAAACTCTGACAGGCTGCTGCTTCTCTTGGAGTAAGATATCGCGGCTCAACAGGATGATAATAACTTGTTCTTGAAGTAAGTATAGTTGGAGAAGGCTCCTCTAAAGGTAAACGCTGAAGTCTCGTTTGTCTAAATCGGTTTTCTCGAAGTTTGTTCCAATCAATTCCATAACGAAGTTTTTTTGGAAGATACTTTTTTTCATCATCCTCGTAGCGAATTCCTTTCCCAGGTGGGATGAACTTAAGTCTCGCCCAATCTTCTTTGTTCTTTATCTCTGTCAGTTTTAAGTCATGGTTATAAATTTTACCATTTGATGCTTTCAGATTCTTAAAGGCATCGGCAACAGACTTGGCCCGTTTTCTTGAGCGAGGTCCATGAGTTGCCTCCGGAAATAAGCACTCTCCGTTTTTGACTCCCATAATAATGGTACGTCGTCTTTTTTCGGGTACGCCGAATTCTTCAGCTGATAAAACTCGAGCATCCATGTTGTAGCCAAGTTTTTCAAAATAATTAAAAATCTGTTTTAAAATGGATTGATTCTTTTTTGCGACGAGACCTGTGACGTTTTCAAAAATAATGATCTTTGGGTTAGTCACTTTAACTATTCTCACAAATTCTTTGAATAGCTGATTGCGATCATCCTGAACCTCGCCTTTACCAACAGTAGAAAATCCTTGGCAAGGTGGACCCCCAACAACCATATCAATTCTCTTCCCTTTAAGAAGGTCGTTAAGTTTTTTTTCGGAAAGTTTTTTAATATCCCCCAAATAAACGGAGGCATCACGGTGATTAGCAGCGAAGGACTTAATCGCGTCTTGATTCGCATCAACACCCAAAAGGCATTTATGTCCGGCCATCTCAAGACCACAGGAGAGACCACCACAACCGCTAAAAAGGTCAATAAAGTTAAATGATTTAGACTGTCTTTTCATAATGAAAAGTGTAATTTTTTTATAACTCCTATGTCTATTCTTTTTAAAACTTTTGCTCGAATCATCAAGCAAAAGTTTGGCATATAGAACATTGTTAAAATCTTATTTTTCCCTCTTAAAAGAGAGTTAAGTTGTGATAAAATTATACCGTTTAAAACTTATAGACGCTTAATACTTCTAACAAAGGGTCATGCATGAAAAGAAGAGATTTTTTAAAAAGTTCAATGTTATTTGCAGCTGTTTCTACAGTTATTGGTAAAGCAACCGGTATTATGTCAAACGCTCTTGCTGCTGACGTTTACGTAGCGGTAGGAAAGCTAGGATACAAAGAAGTATCTCCTCAAGCAGGAAATGGTAAAATTTGTGGAACATGTAAATGGTACAAGTCTTCTGCAGCAGGTGTTGGTGACTGTACACTCCCAGCCATGAAGAACGCGATGAAGTCAGCTGCTGCTCCAAAGGTTAAGGAAGCTGCTTACTGTAATATGTGGGCGAAAAAAGCCTAATTTAGCGAAAATTTCACAACAAAGGGCCCTTTCTGGGCCCTTTTTCTTTGTCGCGTAGCACTATAAACTTTTCAGTGTCAGAAATTTGTCAGAAGATGTTAGTTTTCAAAGCCTTCTTACTTTGGAATAAAGGGCGTGTCAAAAACGCCTCTCTAAGGAGACTTTTAATGAGAAACATTCTGGCACTTTCAGCTCTTGTTATTTCCCTGAACGCAAAGGCTGGAATCGATGTCATCTACGGCAAAGATAACCGACAAGATGTTTATCAAGTTTCTAATTCCTTACATTTGACCTTAGCAAAATCCACCGCAGGAATGGTGCAAGCTGCAATGTTTGAAAGGTCCTCAAATAAAAACTTTTTTAATTTGAAAGATGTAGCAACGTTAGAAAAATCTCAAAACGTTTGCCCTAACGAGAGCTTCTCTCAACAATCAACTCCGGCCATGTGCTCAGGCTTTTTAGTTGGTCCAGATACACTAGTTACAGCAGGCCATTGCTTTAAATCATTTGCAACCCCAGAACAAGTTTGTAAATCATTTGTTTGGGTATTTGACCTTGATATGAAATCATCAACTCATAATCCAACTAGAGATATTCCTCTTTCAAACATTTATCTTTGTAAGCAAGTTATTGCTGCAGAATTATCTGATAAAACAGATTTTGCAGTGATCAAGCTGGACCGAAAAGTTACGGGTCGAGCTCCACTAAAATTGAGAACGTCTGGAAAAATTTCTAACTCTACTCAGCTCGTTGTCATTGGCCACCCAAGTGGTCTTCCTACAAAAATTGCTCCTGGTGGCAAGGTGACTAAGAACATAGATCCAACTCGATTCTCAACGACTCTCGATACCTTCCACGGAAATTCAGGCTCAGCTGTCTTTGATGCTACAAGTGGGCTTGTCGAAGGAATATTGATTCAAGGAAAAACAGACTACGTTCTTTCCAATAAAAATGACTCAAAAAGTTGTATGGTACTCAATAAATGTGATGAAAACGGTAACAATTGTGTAGGTGGAACTGAAGCTGGCCCTATTCAGTGGGGAGAAGTTGTTCTTAGAATCGATCAAGCACTGCCATCTATTAAAAAAGCACTCAGCATTTAATTTTAGAAAGTATTTCAACTGCAGAGAGTTCAACCAAAATTGTTTTTTGGCGTGAACTCTCTCCTTTTTTTAAAAAAATCCTCTTTTTTGGAATTCCTAGAAGATCTGATAAAAAATCAATCAGCTCACCATTCGCTTCACCGTCTTTAGGCTGGGCCTTAATTTTTAGTTTTAATCTTCCGTCATGCTCCCCAACCAATTCTGAAATAGAGGCCCCTGGCTGAACATAAATGAAAAGCAAAGCTCCAGAGGGATGAGGTTGAAGCCAGGTTACCATTGAAATTGGACTAATATAAAAATAAGCTTTGCGGTCCAAAGTATGGTTCGAATCCAATTTGTGCGAATTAACTTTTCAATGATTTGTTGATCATAACCAAGCTTTAATTTGTCATGACAGGGAATCTGAATAAAGAAAGTACTTAACCAAATAAGAACAATGATTCCTGTAGTGATAACATGGAAGTTTAAAATTCCAATAATAAGCTCAAGAATCATCAAAGGGGCCACGATGAAAGTGATTCTTTTTGTATGAAAAAGCTCGAATGATTGAAACTGCGTTTTATCAACAAATAAAAAGCTTGGGTAATGAAGGATTTGAATTATCCAAATCAGTATGAAAAGTGAAGCAGAGACAAGAATTTCAAGAATCATCATTTAATAATAGTAACTGAACTCAAACATTTAACAAATAGATCTTAACCCTTTTCAAACTTGTTGCGGTTAATTCTATACCGTATACAATTTAATTATGTATTTTAGAGAAGAGCTGCTCCAAACGAGAGATCTAACTGTCGCATCGATTAAATCCCGTTACCGAAAAACGTGGGCGGGATTTATCTGGGTTCTTTTGAATCCTCTCATGATGTTTGGTGTTCAAAGTTTAGTTTTTAGAAAATTCTTAAAACTCGACATACCTGACTATTTCCTTTTTCTTCTTGGGGGGCTTCTTCCTTGGATTTTTTTGACAACCACTGTTCAAATGGGAACACCTGCTTTTGTTGGACACTCCCTTCTTTTAAGGTCTTTTAAGATAAATCCCATGGTCGTTTTGTCTGCCCAAGTTTTAGATGGATTTATTAATTTTGTAGCAAGTTTCATTTTAATCCTGTTACCACTCTACCTATTTTCTGATCGCTCGATGATAAGTTTAGTTCTTCTTCCTATTGCCATACTGCCACTTTTAATCGGAACCCTGGGAATGACCATTACGTTAAGTATCTTAAATGTTTTTTACAGAGATCTTAATTTTGTGATGGGTTTTTTATTTAACTTGCTTTTCTTTTTAACTCCTATTTTTTATCCGAAACAATTTGTTCCTCCTCAATATGAATGGATGATCCATTTAAATCCCATTAACTACTTAATTGATCCATTTCGAAGCGTCGTTTATGACAATTCGTTTGAATTATTTTTCTTTTACTTCCTGAAGTCGTTACTCGTCGCTTTTGGATTTGTTTTATTGGCCTATTTCACATGGAAGAGGAGACGCAATGAATTCTACAGAATCCTCTGATCCGATTCTTAAGGTTAAAAACCTAAAAGTTTTTTTTGAACTTGAGCACTACCAAAATAAAGGATTACGCGAAATCTTTATATCCTCTCTAAGCCACCCCGTTCAATTTTTTTTTAAAACAAAAGAGTTATTTTACGCATTAAATGATGTCAGTTTTGAACTTCAAAAAGGCTCACGCTTGGGTGTTTTAGGTGTCAATGGTAGTGGTAAAACGACATTATGTCGTTGCTTATCAGGAATGATGACTCCTCAATTTGGAGAGATTGATACAAAGGCTGAAATCAGGGCGATTTTTGATTCAGGGACTGGAGTGATGCCAGAGTTAACCGGAAGAGAAAATGCTTATCTTTTGGCGAGATTATTTTTTCCGAAATCTAACGATATTGAAACGATTGTTAATGAAGCGATTGAATTCTCTGAGTTAGGTCATTTCATCGATGTGCCCTTTAAAAAATACTCAAAAGGAATGCAATCAAGACTCATGTTGTCTCTTATTTCTTCAAAAACGACAGATATTTTGATTCTTGATGAGGTTTTTGATGGAGCAGATATGTTTTTTAAAACAAAACTCGCTTCAAGAATGATGAGATTTATTGAGTCGGCAGGTGCCACTATTTTTGTCTCCCACTCCATTGAGCAAATCAGAGAAGTTTGTAATCAGTTATTGGTTCTCAATCAAGGAAAAGTTCATTTCTTTGGTGATATTGAAGAAGGTATTAAGAATTACATCAATTTAAAATCATAAGACTCTCCTAGAGAGTCTTATGATCTTTATTTCTTGAAAATAGTGAGTACATCGAAGGCACAACGACTAGAGTGAGGACAGTTGAAATCAAACTCCCCCAGATAATTGCAACTGCCATGGGCTTTAATGACTCTGAACCGGGCCCAAGGGAGAAGGCCAGCGGAACGGCACCAGCGACAGTGGAAAACGTTGTCATGAGAATGGGTCTTAGTCTTTTTGGACATGCATCTTTGAGCGCATCTAACGTACTTAGACCCTCTTCCCTTCTTTGATTAGTGAAATCAACGAGGAGGATTGAATTTTTCTTCACAATACCCATGAGAAGAATAAGCCCAATCATTGAATACATATTCAGTGACTGGCCTTGAATCCAAAGACCAAGGAAGGCACCAGAAATACTAAAAGGGAGTGCCACTAAAACAGTAATAGGATCAATGAAGCTATTAAATTGTGCACCTAAGATCATATAAGCAATCAATATACCAATCCCGAGAGCGAAAATAAGACTTCTGAAAGTTTCCTTAAATGTTTCTGAGGCTCCAGATTCAACAAGTGAATAACCAGGAGGTAAGTGCTTTTTCGTAATCTCACGAACTTTATCTAAGGCTTCTCCCTGTGATTTACCTGGAGAGACACCAGAAAAGATTGTTACGGCACGACTTCTTTGTCTTCGATTTATAGTTTGAACTCCAGGTAGTTCTTTAATCGTGACAACTTCTAGTAGATTAACAAGCTCTCCCCTAGAATTTCGGACAAATATTTTTTTAAGGTCATCCATTCTATTTTTAGAAGCATTGGCCATCTTAATTCTAATATCATTACGGTGACCTTCTTTAGAATATTTACCAACAATCACACCACCAATAAGAGCGTTAATCGTTGTTCCAATTTCCTGAACGGAAACACCATGAAGTTTTGCCTCTTCTCGATTAGGAAAGATCTGAATTTCTTTTACAGATTCCTTATAATCAGTGTCAACATCAGTATAGAGTCCTGAAGTCCTCATTTCATCCATCACATTTTTTGAAGCCCCCACCAGAGTTTGCCAATTTCCACCAATAAGAGTGAATTCGACTGGAAAACCTCTTCCTGAGGCACTAAACCCACCCTGAGAAGTATCTTGAACAAAAATCTTACCATCTTTAAATGTTTTAAAGTGAGCTCGATAAATATCAAGGAGCTCTGTTTGCTTTAAAGATCTATTGAGCTTTAAATCAAGAGGTCGCTCTTTTGGATTTTTTAAAGTTACAAACATCATAGCGGTATTGGATTCACTACTTCCTCCTCCACCGAACCCTCCCACAGAAACGAAATACTTTTGAACTTCAGCCCTTTTTGAAAAATAAGTCTCAATTTCTTTTGTCACCTTATCTGTATATTGCAGGGAAGAACCATCTGGAGTCTTTATTCTCACCATGAATGAAGACGTATCCTGAGCTGGAACAAATTCTTTGGGAATTAATTTTACAAGAAGAATGGACGCTACAAAGAAAAGAGTCGATCCAATTAAAACCTTCAATCTGTGATTAAGAGCAAACTCAAGGGAATTCTTGTAAATATTAATTAACTTTTCAAAAAAGATGTCGGCAGCATGACCTATTTTAGACTGACGCTTAGTCTCTTCCATAAATTGGCTGGTTCTCATTGGAGTAAGAGTCAACGCCTCGATATAGGAAAGCCCCACTGCCACTGAAATTGTGACCCCAAATTGAAAAAAGAACTTACCAATAATTCCTTCCATGAGTGCGACAGGGAAAAAGATCGCAATAATCGCAACAGTAGCGGATAGAGCAGCAAAAGAAATTTCATTTGCTCCATCAATTGATGATTTAACTTTGTCCTTACCTTCCTCATGATGACGATAAATGTTCTCTAGCACCATAATGGCGTCGTCCACTACAATACCAATCGAAAGTGAAAGACCAAGGAGCGTGAACGTATTTAAAGTAAAATTCATATACTTTAAAATAATAAAAGCACCTAGAATTGATGTTGGGATGGCCAAAATCACATTGATCGTGGCGGCAAATGAACCAAGAAAGAGCCAACAGACAAAGGCCGTGAGAATGGCAGAAAGAATCATCGTAAAACTAAGTTCATGAATAGAGTCTTCAATGAACTTTGTCGTATCAAAATTTAATCCAATTTTTAAACCGGGAGGAAGATTCTTTGATAGATCCTCCATTTTTTTTCTTACACCTTTAGCAACATCGACAGCATTTGAACCTCGCTGCTTTCTAATACCTAATCCGATTGCAGGAAGTCCTTGGACTCTTGATAAACGACGAACATCCGCAAGACCTTCTTCAACATCAACAACATCCCTCATAAAAATCGGGACGTAATTTGGAGCACCACCTCGACGAATAATGGGTAATTTTTGAAACTCATCGACCGAAGTTGCCTCTCCTAAGGTTCTCACATTCATTTCTGTCTGTGGATTTTCAATAAACCCGGACGGGGATTCTTTATGCTCAGATTGAATCGCGGCAATAATATCAGT
>CAMAYW010000062.1 GCA_945862475.1 Bacteriovorax stolpii | reverse complement strand
GAAAGATCAGTTAATGGCGAGATTCACTCTCTCTGCTATTCAAGCTCAAGCCGTTCTCGATATGCGTTTACAACGCTTAACGGGTCTAGAAAGAGATAAGATTATTGCTGATTACGAAGCCATCATGAAAGAAATTTTCCGCTTAGAAGGGATCTTGGGGTCTGAAGATCAGATTAAAGATATTATCCGCGGCGAGTTTGTTGAAATCCGTGAAAATTACGGAGATGCTCGTAGAACTGAAATCATCGCGCAAGCTGATGAAATTCAGATGGAAGATCTCATTAAAAATGAAGAAGTGATCGTGACGATCACCCAGAAGGGTTATCTTAAACGCATGGCCTCCGATACTTACCGCTCACAAAAACGCGGAGGTAAAGGAGTGAAAGGTGCTGATCTTGATGACGATTTCTACACGTCTATTTTCACTGCCGACACTCATGATACACTCATGATTTTCACCGATAAGGGAACAGTGTTCTCAATTAAGGTTTATCAAATCCCTGAGGGTCTTCGAACATCGAAGGGGCGAAATATCGTTAATATCATTACCCTTCCTCAAGATGAGAAAGTGAAAGAAATTATCACTGTTCCTCGTGAAGCCGAAGGTCACTTCTTGGTCTTTGCAACGAAACACGGAATTGTGAAAAAATCTGAACTCTCTGAATATAAAAACATGAGACAAAATGGTCTTAAGGCCATTAAAGTCGTCGATGGTGATGAAATTCTTGGAGTAAGAATCACAGATGGTAAAAAGGATGTTCTCCTTGCTTCTTCTGCTGGTAAATCCATTCGCTTCCATGAAGACGAGTGCCGCGCTCAGGGCCGAGTTTCTCAAGGTGTAAAAGGCATGAGTCTTGACGATGGTGAAGAAGTGATCGGAATGGAAATCATTGATGATAATTCTGAAATCTTAACAGTGACCTCAAGAGGTTATGGTAAGCGTTCTGCTGCTGAAGAGTACCGTAAACAGTCTCGTGGCGGTAAAGGTATTCTTGCGATGAAGCTCACAGAGAAAACTGGCGAGATCATGGGAATTCTCCCTGTGACAGATAAAGACGATCTCATGATTATTACCGATAAGGGTCAGGTCATTAGAACGAAAATCTCTGGTATTTCATTACTTGGAAGAAACACTCAGGGTGTTCGACTCATTAATGTGAAACCTGATGAAAAAGTTGTCGCTGTTGAAAAAATTGCAGAATCAGATGAAGAAACATCTGAGGGTGAGCCTTCTGGTGAAACACCTGTTCAGTAAATTTGTATTTATTCTTTTGATCCTGGGGTTAAGTTCTTGTGACTTTACCTCAGGATTAAATCAAGACATCCTTAGTGCTCAAAAATATGTGGATAACCAGGATTTTTCTAAGGCGGTTGAGCTTTATGAAAGAATCTTAAAAAAAAATCCATCCAAAATTATTAAAACTAAAATCAACTATCAGTTAGCTGAAATTTATTATCTATACTTAGATGAACAAGTGAAGGCGTTAAAGTACTACCAATTTATTGTGGATAATGTGGATGATCCCCTTTGGCAGGTGAAATCCCTTGAGAAAATGGCCGACATTAATTTTAGTTTTGCTAAGAATTTTTCTGAATCTATTCGTGCTTACCAAGTTCTCATGCAATTTAAACCGAAATTAAAAAATTACGATTATTATTACTTAAGAGTTGGTGAATCTTACTTTGAAATGGGTCAGTATAATAAGGCCCGTGAAATTTTTAATCAGATTTTAAATCAACCAACAAACCCCCATTATGTGGAAGCTTTTAATCAAATGGGACTGATTGAGTTTTATAATAAAAATTGGGACAAAGCGGTTGAGTACTGGTTTGAGTATTTAAAACGAGAACGTAGGAAAGATCAGATTGTTAAGGTGAAGTTTCTTATTGCGAACGCCTATGAATCAAATGAAAAACTCAAAGAAGCCTATAATATTTATTATTCGCTGCTCCCTACCTACCCGAATCCTGAGGTTTTGAAAGCACGATTGAAGTCACTATATGCACGTCGCGTGGCCAGAAAACGTTAGACCAAAAGCTGAATTTCCTTTATCTTATTTGAAATAATTTTACGGTGACTAGCATGACCAGTTGGAAGAAGGCTTTGGCCATTGCTTTGGGGCTTCCCTCGACGATTCTTGGAGTCTTTTTGGGTTTTCAAGAATTAGTGAAGGCAAAATTAATATCTCAAGGTGTTGCCCAGGGTTTCTTAATAGTTGTTGTGGTCTTAATGCTCATTAAAATGATTCAGGTCTCATGGAAAAAAAAGAATTAGATAAAAAATTTTTTCTACTCTCATTAGTGAACATCATTCCCGCGATCATTTTCGGGGGAGGATTAACCCTTGAGTCACTATTCTTTGTTGCGGCCTTGGTGGTTTTAGTCGTCAATCACACTATCTTGGTTAAAATTGTAAAATCAGTCACTTCGGCAGCGAGCGGTGAAGAATCTGGTGGCGCGTCGCGACAGGCCTCTCGCATCCTTTTTCTTATGTTATTGAAGTTCCTTCTCCTGTTTGGCCTTGTTGGTAGCTTTTACTATTATAAGCGTGAGCTTCTTACAAAACTCTTTCTTCTGATCTTTTTCCAATTGATAATTCAGGTCTTAAGTATTAAAAACAACTATCAAAATAGTTAGGACATATATATGAAACTTTTAGGTTTTCTCGGATTACTCCTGTCACCAGCTGCCTTCGCTTCAGGTGGATATAATTTTTTCAATAATGCCTCTCATGCGACTCATATTCCAGCTCATACATTAGCTCTTATTTTCGGATCTCTTCTTATTGTTTTAATTGGTGTTGTTTATCGCGCTCAACTTTCAAGTGTTAAAAATATCATTATCCCAGATCGCGGAATTACAACGAGAAATCTGGTTGAGGCTTTGGGCCAAGCAATGCATGGAACAGCTAAGACAGTGATGGGAGAAGAGTCCACAAAAAAATATTATTCTTACGTCATCTTTGTTTTCTTCTTTATTCTTATTAATAATCTTATCGGAATTATTCCAGGCTCAATGTCTGCGAACCAAAATTTAAATACCACTCTTGCTCTTGGTATTTTCACCTTTTTCTATTTTAACTTCCAAGGGATCAGGGCGGTTGGGTTTGTTAATTACATGAAGCACTTCGCTGGTCCAATGCCAGCACTTGCTTTACTTGTATTCCCAATTGAAATTATTTCAGTTTCTGTTCGTCCCCTCTCTCTTGCTCTTCGCTTACGCGGGAACATGGATGGTGACCATTTGATTCTTGGAATTTTCTCTGAACTCGTTCCTTACATCGTACCGATTCCATTCTATGCAATGGGAATCTTTGTAGGGTTTCTTCAGGCATTCGTCTTTACACTTTTAACAATGATCTATATTGGTATGGCCACTGCTCATCACGATCATGGCGATCATGACCACCACCATTAGGAAGATCAATTTTTTTACAAAGGAATAAAAAATGGAAAACACTACTGCTTTCGTTGTTCTAGCTGCTGCTATCGCTTTCGCTTCTGCTGTTATCGGCGGAACAATGGCTCAAGGTAAAGCTGCTTCAGTTGCTCTTGAAGGTATCGCTCGTAACCCAGCTGCTGCTGAAAAACTTCAGACTCCAATGATTCTAGCTCTTGCTCTAATCGAGTCTCTAGTTCTTTTCGGTTTCGGTATCGCGTTCCTTATCCTAGGAAAAGCAGCTTAATTTAAAAATTAAGATCTGAAATAAGAAGGGCCCGAAAACGGGCCCTTTTTTATTGTTTAAACATCCTCGCAAGATATTTACCTGTGTATGAGTTTTTGACCTTTGCAATTACCTCAGGTGTCCCTTCCGCCACAATCTGACCTCCGCCCTTTCCACCCTCTGGTCCCAAATCAATAACCCAGTCTGCGGTTTTAATCACATCTAAGTTGTGCTCAATGATAAGAAGTGAGTGACCCTGATCAATCAGTTTATTAAGTGCCTTTAACAGGATTTTAATATCTTCAAAATGAAGTCCCGTTGTTGGTTCATCTAGGACATATAAGGTTGAACCTTTGACTGATTTTGAAAGCTCGCGAGAAAGTTTTAAGCGCTGAGCTTCACCACCCGATAGAGTTGTCGCTGGTTGTCCAAGCTTAATATAACCAAGGCCTACGGCATTTAAAACCTTGAGAGCTCGATTCACCTTCGGATGATTTTCAAAGAAGGGTTCGGCCTCTTCAATCGACATACCTAAAACATCAGCAATATTTTTTCCACGATAAAGAATGGAGAGAGTTTCATTGTTATATCGACTTCCGCGGCAGTCAGAACATGTCACATACACATCCGGAAGAAAATGCATCTCAATTTTTAAAACGCCATTGCCTTCACAGGTCTCGCACCTTCCTCCTTTGACATTAAAGGAAAAACGGCCCGGCTTGTAGCCTCGTACTTTTGATTCATTGGTTTGAGAGAAAATATTTCTTATATCATCAAAGAGACCAGTATAAGTCGCGGGATTGGAGTGAGGTGTTCTTCCGATAGGAGATTGATCGAGTTCAATCAAACTTTGAATTTTATCCACACCAGAAATGGAGCGATAGTTAACAGAAGACCCTCGTCTTCCTCGCGTGAGATAGTTTTTAATCGCAGGAATAAGGACTTTGTGAATAAGGGTCGATTTACCAGAGCCTGAAACACCAGTGATACATGTAAGACCACCCAATGGAAGTTTAAGGGTCACATCTTGAAGATTATGCTCCCGTGCTTTTTCGAGAGTGATGTAATCATTAAGCTTTCTTCTTTCTGTCGGAATCTCAATTCTTAATTCCTTAGAGAGATATTTTCCCGTAATACTTTTTTTCGTTTTTATGATTTCCTGAGGAGTGCCGGCCGCAACGATTTCTCCCCCGTGAATCCCTGCCTTGGGGCCCATATCAATAAGATAGTCTGACGCCATCATGGTATCCTCATCGTGTTCAACCACAAGGACAGTGTTTCCAATATCTCTTAGATCAATCAGGGTTTTAATGAGTTTTTCATTATCTCTTTGATGGAGACCAATACTTGGCTCATCAAGAACATAAAGAACACCAGAAAGAGCAGAACCAATTTGAGTCGCAAGACGAATTCGTTGGGATTCACCACCAGAGAGTGTCATGGCGTCTCGGTTCAGGGTGAGATAATTAAGACCAACGTTTAATAGAAAATTAAGGCGATCTCGCACTTCTTTTAAAACTTTTTGTGCAATAATGGCGCGGTTACCACTGAATTCAAGTTTATCAAAAAAGACAGCTGCATCTGCGATAGATAAATCGCAAATATCCATAATCGATTTATCCTGGATCTTTGCTGCCAAGGCAAAAGGATTTAATTTTTTTCCATGACAGGAAGGACACTTTTTTATGATCATGTACTCTTCAAGATCAGCTCTCGTTTTTTCAGATTCAGATTCATGATATTTTTTCTCTAACCAAGAAGTAATACCCGGAAATTCTTTTTTAAAGTTCCAAGAAGAGTTTTCAGACTCAAATTTATAATTATAAATTTTTTCAGATCCATCATAAAGAATGGTTTTAAATTTTTCAGAAATTTTAGAGAAGGGTTTATTTAAATCAACCTTTTCTGCGTCAGCAACCGAGCGAACCATCTGCATGAGAAAGGTATTCTTTTTTAAAACAGGAATAGCTCCCTCTTCAAGCGAGAGATTTTCATCAAATAAAATTGAATCAAAATCAAATTTCTTTGAAATACCTAGTCCATTACATTCAGAACATGCACCCAAAGGCGAATTGAAGGAAAAAAGACGTGGCTCAAGATCTGGATAACTCTTTCCTGTTTTAAAGGAATAATTTTTTTCAGAGAAAAAATGTTCTTTATCATCAGTGAGTACAATCAAATAGCCATCAGATAGTTTAAGGGCCTGTTCAATAGAGTCACTTAGTCGAGATTGAATTCCCTCTTTCATAACGAGGCGGTCAACCACAATATCTATATTGTTAAACTTGGATTTATTAATATTTAAGCTATCTTCAAGGTTTAATATTTCTCCATTAAGTCTCAGCCTAGAAAAGCCCATGCTTTGATATTTCGCAAGTTCTTCTTTATGCTCACCTTTTTTAGAACGAATGACGGGAGATAATAACTGAAGTTTAGTTCCGGATTTAAATTTAAGAATAGATTCAACAATCTGTTGGGGTGTTTGCTTCGCGACTTTCTCGCCTGACTCAGGACAATGAGCATCTCCAAGTCGTGCATAAAGAAGTCTCAGGTAATCGTAAATTTCTGTAATCGTACCGACCGTGGAGCGAGGATTTTTAGTTGTTGATTTTTGATCTATCGCAATCGCGGGCGAGAGACCGGTGATGCTTTCCACTTCGGGAGCTTCAATTTGACCGATGAACTGTCTAGCGTAGCTCGAGAGGGATTCGATATAGCGCCTCTGTCCTTCGGCATAAATAGTATCAAAGGCCAGTGAGGATTTTCCAGAACCTGAGGGGCCGGTGATGACCGTTAAAGAATGCCTAGGAAGAGTAACGTCAATATTTTTAAGGTTATGAACCTTTGCCTTTGTGACTTGAATTTTTTCCATGGGAGAACCTCTTTAACACAGTGATTGCTTCGCTCAAAGAATAGGCACAACCTCTGTAGTCAGCAATATTTTTTCCATAAAGACCAAATGAAGTTCCATGATCTGGGCTAAATCTAAAAAAAGGTAAGCCTAACGTTATATTGGAACCAATAAATCCCTGGAGTGATTTAAAGACCCCAAGACCTTGATCATGAAAAACGTAAACGAATAAGTCGTTGGAGGACTTCTTATTCAAGACCATTGTATCACCTGGAATTGGCCCAGACATGTCTATTTTAAATTCTGATCTTAGACGTTTGATGGCATGGGTAATGCGTTCATCTTCATTCCCAATTAGGCCTCCCTCACCAGCGTGAGGATTAAACCCCGAAATGAGAATTCTTGAAGGCTTCTCCCCCATTTCAAAAAGGGATAAGAGTGACTTTTTTAAACGGTTATAAAGTACATCCTGAGATAATTGCACCACATCTTTCAGCGGCAAATGATCAGATAATAAAAGGACTTTTAAGTCGGGCGACGAAAAATACATACCCAAATCTGGTTTCTTAAAATGAGATCTAAAAAATTCCGTATGGCCAGGAAAACCAGGAAATTGATCTTTAGAAGTCGGGAGCGTGTAAAGGACATCTCCCTTTTGAATTTTCCCCATACTCGTTAGTAAGGAGCTAAAACTCTGCGATTGATTTTTTTTATGAAGCCAATCTACGGAGAGAATCGTATCACAAAGAGTAATACTCCTGGAGTCGATCTCGAATGGAAGCTTTAGGTATTTCAGGGATTGTACAACAGAATCTTTAAAAGCATTAAACTCAAGGAAAGCGAGATCCTTATCACTCATCATAAGACAAGCTTTAAGAAAAACTTCAATACCAATTCCTTTCTCATGGCCTTGGGTAACTTGAATTTTCATACTTAGAGGAGATTTTTTATGTAGTAGTTTGAATACTCTCGGTCAAACCAGTTTGTTGTTACTGATTTTCCTTTGGAAACAAAGATGTCGTTTTGAATTTGATCTTTGAACTTTGTGAAATCCTGAGATTCAACCAAGTCCTTCTTTTGAACATAAAACACATGAAGATGTTTATTAAGTGAAATCGCCTTTGAAAATGATCCCTCTGAAGTTGTCTTTAGAAGGCTCGCTAATTCTTTAGATAGTCCATCTTCGTTCAGTCCATCGAGATTATTTGATTCTAAGTCTTTGTACTCAGCGGGCAATTTCCCCGTGAGCTGATAATCTTTTAAGACGGCTAAAAATTTAGTTTCACTTTTATCGATGATTTTTTCTTCTGAAATGTAGAAGTCTACTAAGTTATATTTAAATGAAAGAGCGTTATTGGTAGTGTTTCTTTTATAATACTCGTTTTTAATTTCCTGCTCTGTGACAGATACAAGCGGAGCAATGATTCTTTGGGCGAAAATATTAAACTCCATCGTTTCTCTGATGATCTCAAAATACTCTTCGTAAGTGACGCCCTTGCCTTTTAAAAACTGTAAGAGGTCCGCTCTTTTTAGCCCCAATCTTTCCTCGGTCATTTTAATACGTGATTCAACCGCATCATCGTTAATGACGTAGCCTTGAGCATTGATTTTGTCCCTTACAATAAAGGAGCGAATCATAATGTCTAAAAGCTCTTTCTGGGTAAAAGTTTTTTGGTTGTAAATAATCGGAGAGATTTCTTTACGGGCCTCTAAAGTAGCTTCCACTCTTTTGACTTCAGAAAGTGAGATAACTTTAGTGTTGATGACTGCAACGATTTTATCGAGGAGTTTTTCGGTCGAAGGTTTTTCCTGGGCATAAGTAAGACTTATGCCCAAGGTGAGAAATATAAAAAGTAGTTTCACGAATCCAGTATTTTATAAAAGATTAGGAGTGGTCTTTATGTCCGCACCCTTTGCCATATTGCTAAAATAGTTCTCAATAATGGCATCTCTTTTATTATCGTAAATAATTTTCTTGTACAAGTTTTTGTCGATTTGATCAAAAGACTTAACACCTAGTATTTTAATAACATGGTAGCCCATTTGAGTTCTCACGGGCTTAGAGATAAATCCTACTTTTTGACCTTTAATCGCTTCAAAATATTCAGGTGCTAAACGTGTTGGAGGTTGAAATCCGAGTTCTCCACCAATTGGCGCCGTAGACGTTTGAGAGTATTTGTTAGCGTATTTGGCAAAGCTATCAGGATCTTTTTGGAGGATATCGTAGATTTCCATCGATTGAGCGAAACCCGTTTTTACTTCTTCAGGAGTTGGTTCAACTCTTAAGCGAAAAAGAATCTGAGCTGTGCGGTATTCTTTATTCGTCTCGTAGTATTTTTTTACATCTTCGTCAGTGACAGTAATCTTTTTAAATTCACCTTCTAAATCTTTGGAGATTTGAGCGTGGAAAAGAATATCTTCTTGTTTAGAAATCACAACAGAATCCTTATCAACACCACTCTTCCGAGCTTTTTGAATACCAAGCTCACGATTAATAAGATCTTGAAGTGAAACTTCTTTCGTGATTTTTCTCTGCCCTACAAATTTCAAATTTTGTAAGTGATATTCTTCAAATTGTTTTTTGGTAATTGCTTTTCCGTTAACCGTAGCAACAACCGGACTTTTCTGGGCCAATGCTGGAATCGCCAGCGTTAGAAGAACGACTGCGAGAGAAAAATTTTTCATACACATCCCTGTGGTATTTAATATTAACTTCTAATAAAAACAGTATCATACACCCATTTCTGCTGCAATATGTTTCGCAAATTCATAAAGCATTTGATGACTCACTGATTCTTTAAAAAGAGCGGTGACCGATGTGTCGGGATTTAGTTTGTAGAATTTTGGTTTATTTATGAAGAAGTTCAGCATCTTATCTCTTAACTGATGATTCCAGTTAAGTATTTCCTGATCAAAATAGAGCCCA
>CAMAYW010000061.1 GCA_945862475.1 Bacteriovorax stolpii | reverse complement strand
TGGAAGGATGAGTATAATCCTCTCATTCATGATAAATTAATTTATACGAGTATTAGCCGTTTAAGAAAACTAATTGAACCAAAGGGAATTAAGCGCCAATATATTCTTCGTGGGAAAGATGGTTATACCTTCAATCCGCGAGTCAATGCTCGATTCCATAAAGAGAATGAAGTTGTTAAACATAAAAATATCGCCAATATTGAAATTAGTTCTCCTGTTTAGTCTTTTTATCGGAGGATCCAACGCAAGCGTTGTTTCCTCCGATCGATTCATCTTTAAAATTCTTGATAAAACAGTTTCATTCCAAGATCTCAATTTTCAACTAAGAAATTTACAAGCACTGAGTTGTATTTATGATGATTCTTATATCGTGCAATTCTTTGAAAAGAAATTTGTCACTTCGTTGAATGAATTTGTCAAAAATTTCCCTTCTGAAGATGAAGAGGTTAGGCGCTATCTTCATTCTCATGAAGATTTACTAAAACAAATAAGACAATTCTTTAAAATGCTTAGGTATTCAGAGGATCAAAAAACAGATGTGTCTTCGAACCTGAAAAATTTAATTAGAGAAAGTGCCCGTGAAAATAAATGCAATACTGATGTTCTTTATAAAAATACGCTTAAGACAAATTTTATTGCACTAATGGAAATGGAACTTTATCTAAGATCTCGTTATGGTGGTCAGCTTAAGGACAACACTCGATTCGATGCCATAAAATCATCCATTGAACTCTTCGTTGAATCTTTAGATAAGCAATTTTCACATGAATACTACTGGTGAAATCACTCTAGAGTCTCCAGGTGACGACGTCATCGAAATGGATCGGATGTATTTTCCAAATCCTTGGGAATCATCGCAATGGCTCGCATTGAATCCTGGCCTGAATCGCCTCTTTACCTGGCGCTTCCAAGGGGAATTAAGAGGGTTTGCCTTGTTTGGTGTTGCTCCAGATGATAATGTGGCGCATCTTTTTAAGATCGTTGTGAGTCCTCAATATAGAGGGTCATCAACTGGGAGCATATTTTGGCCTCTTTTGACCGCCCATCTTGTCACGAAGGGAGTTAATAGCGTTTTTCTTGAGGTAGGCGTAGATAATTCCAGGGCGATTAGATTTTATGAGAAGTTAGGATTTAAAGCCTTGAGAAGGGTCCGTGGCTTCTACTCCGATGGGGGAGATGCCCAAACGATGACTCTAACGCTTAAAGTCGAAGTGCTTTAAAATTGCACTTTTGAATCAATTTTGTTAATAATAGCTCCTGTCTTAGTTTTGTTATTAGCGGTTAGGGTGGATTTTTCCTCCCTTTTTTTTTATGGGCATGTTTAATGGATATTAATCAGGAAAGAGCTGGGCTAGAAAAAAAATTTTTTTTGATGTGTGAGCCCGTTGTTCAAGAGACTGGTTATCGTCTATATGATCTAGAGTATATTGCAACTCAAAAAGTTCTTAGACTTTATATTCAAAACCCATCAACTGGTTCTGCATTAATTGAAGACTGCGTGAAAGTCGATAATGCTTTAAGCCCAGCTTTTGAAACAGAAACGTGGATACCTGAAGACATCGTTCTAGAAGTTTCTTCACCAGGTGTTTTTAGACATATTTCAAACCTAGAGCACTTCAAAATGAGTCTCGGAGAAGTTTTGGCCGTTGTGATTATGGGCCAGTTGTCTGATGAACAGCTTGTAAATGCGCCGAAAGGTTTGAAGGGTGAGAAGAAGTTTAGAGGAAAATTATTAGAAGTGAGTGGTGAGACTTTCGCGATTGAAGTAAAGGGCTTCCCACTTAAAATTAATTATAAACAAGTTAAAAAAGTAAATTTAGATCCCGATTTGAAATCGGTCAGAGAGTAAGGAGAGTAATTGTGAACTTTTCAGAATTAAGCCGAGTAATTGAGCAGCTAGGTAAAGACCGTGGAATTAAAAAAGACGTTGTCGTGAATGCCATTGAACAAGCATTCCTTGTTACTGCACGTAAAAAGTTTGGGATTCAAGGTGAATACGAGGCTAGATATAACGAAGCCGATGGTGAAGTTGAAATCTTTCAATATAAAAATGTTGTTGATAAAGTTCGTGACTCTATTGTTGAAATTGATTTTGATTCAGCAAAAAAATTAGACGAGGGCTGTGAGGTTGGGGATCAACTTGGACTAAAAATCGAAAACCCTGGTTTCTCGAGAGTTGATATACAAACTGCAAAACAAATCATTTTTCAAAAAGTTCGTGATGCTGAAAGAGATATTCTTTTCTCTGAATTCAAGCACCGTGAAGGTGATCTTGTCACAGGAATTGCACGCCGCTTTGAAAAAGGTAACGTGGTGATTGATCTTGGTAAATCTGATGCCATCCTTCCAAAGAAAGAAATTATTTTTGGGGAGTCATTTAAGCCAGGTGATAGAATTCAAGCTTACCTATCTGATGTTGTGATGACGAACAGAGGCCCAGAAATTCGTCTAACAAGAACTTCTCCAATGTTTCTTGTTAAATTATTTGAAGTTGAAGTCCCTGAGATAGCTGATGGAACAATTGAAGTGAAAGCTGCTGCTCGTGAGCCAGGCCATAGAGCAAAAATCGCAGTCACTACAAAAGACCGCGATATTGATCCTGTTGGGGCTTGCGTCGGTATGAAAGGATCTAGAGTTCAAAATATTGTCAATGAACTTCAAGGCGAAAAAATCGATATCGTTCGTTGGAATGAAGACACTGAAACTTTCTCAAGAGCAGCACTTGCTCCTGCGGAAATTCAATCTATCACTCTTAACCATGACGAGCACACTCTGGATGTGATTGTTGAAGAAGATCAACTTTCTTTAGCCATTGGAAAAAGAGGACAGAATGTTCGTTTAGCGGCAATGCTTACAGGATGGAAAATTAATATTATTTCAAAAGCTAAGCTTCAAGAAAGAATTAAGCTTGCTGTTGAAAATCTTGTTCAATTATCAAATATTTCTGAAGCGACAGCTCAGGTTCTCGTTCAGAAAGGGATCATGTCTATTGTTGACCTTTCTGCAGCCGCTCCAGAGGATATTGCACGATACCTTGGTAAATCTCAAGCCGATGCGAAAGCAATGGTTGAGGCAGCTTCAACTGCGCTAGATGATGAAAGTATTAAGTCTGATCTTGATGAAAATGCAGAAATCATTTCTGCCTCTGCAGTTCCAAACCAAACAGGTTTCAAGAAAACGGAGAGATCTGACACTGGAAAGAAAGATGATGTGACCAAGTTTTCTGAGGCTGAAAGAAGGCTTCGTGAAGAACTTGCAGCTTTTAAATTAAAGTAATTTTTTGACGTTATAATCGGAGAAAAGAATGGCAAAAAAAGTTTACGAACTTGCCAATGAAATTGGGGTAGGCGCACTCGATCTCGTTGAGAAACTAAAGTCTATGGGACTAAATGTTAGAAACCATATGGCCAGTTTGTCTGATGAGGAAGTAACGAGAGCGAAGGCTGCTTTCGAAGCACCGGAGAAAAAGTCTTCCCCAGTAAAAAAAGCAGTAGTTAGGAAAGTGGTGAAGAAAGAAACTTCAGTTCCGGAAGAAGCACCAGCTTTGCCCGTTGAAAATATTGAAGAAGCTCCTCTCGTTGTAGCGAAAGTTGCCGCTCCAGAAGTTGCCACATCAGTGGCTGCAGCTCCAGCTGTGGAATCAGCTGCAACTGATGATAAGCCTAAAGTCGTTACCGTAAAACGTAAAACGAAGGCACAAAAAGAGGAAGAAGATAAACGTGCGCATGAAGAAAAAGTAGAGGCAGCAGCTCAAGCGGCGGTTCAAGCTGAACTTGCGATGGCAAGAGCTTCTTCTCAATTTGCTCAGCCAGCTTCAAGCTTTAATACAAGTGCTCAGGCAGCGAAAGCACGCGATCCAAAAAAAGACTATTACGAAGAGAAAAGACACTCTTTTACTCCGATCTTTGTTCCTGAAGAGAAGAAAAAAGATGAGTCCGCTGAGAAAAAACCTCTTGAAACAAGACTTCAACCACGTCGTCCTATGGAAGATCAAGTTGAGGCTGATGAGGATAAAGACAAAAAGCGCATGGGAGACCTTGCTGCAGCTGTTGGGAAAAAAGGTGTTGCTGGGAAGAAGGATCTGACTGTTATTCGTGCTGATGAAGAATTAAAGTACGCATCCGCTCTTGTGGGTAAAGCGATTTATACACCTGCGAAGAAGAAAAAAGTTTACACAGGTCCAACCCAAAAAACTCTCATCACCGAAGTAAAAGAGTCTAAACGTTTCATTACAATTAATGGTGTTGTGACTGCTGAAAATCTAGCTGATAAACTGAGTGTAAAATTCGAGTCTTTTGCCAACAAGCTTTTGTCGATTAACTTACTTGTTAAGCCTGATGATTTTATTGGCCTTTCTCTCGCCAGTGATATTGCTGCTCTTTATAATTATAGAGTCGAAGATGTCGCATTCAGCGAGGAAGAGGTTCTTAATAAAAAAGCAGGGGAAGATAAGTCTGCTTTCCCATTACGTAACCCCATTATTACGATTATGGGCCACGTAGATCACGGTAAAACGTCACTACTGGATTATATTAGAAAAGCAAAAGTCGCTTCAGGTGAAGCCGGTGGTATTACTCAACATATCGGTGCTTATTCCGTTCCAGTAAAGGGCTCTACTTTGACTTTCCTGGATACTCCAGGTCACGCAGCTTTTGCGGCCATGAGACAGCGTGGAGCGAATGTTACAGATATTGTGGTTCTCGTTGTTGCTGCTGATGACGGTGTGATGCCACAAACAGTTGAGTCTATCCGTTTTTGTAAAAATTCAAAAGTACCTATTATCGTTGCCGTTAACAAGATCGATAAACCTTCTGCAAATCCTGATAAGGTTAAGCAAGGTCTTACTGAGTTTGAACTTCTTCCAGAAGAGTGGGGAGGGGAAACTCAATATGTTCACGTTTCAGCCTTAACTGGAGAAGGGGTTGATAACTTACTTGAATCAATTCAGCTTCAAGCTGAAATGATGGAGTTAAGAGAAAATCCAAAAGGAAACACCGAGGGTGTTGTGATCGAATCCAAAATAGAAGTTGGAAGAGGTCCAGTCGCTACAGTTCTCGTTCAGAAGGGAACGCTCAATAAAGGTGATGCGATTGTTGTAGGTGAGACTTCAGGTCGAGCTCGCTCTCTCATGGATTTTGCTGGAAAGATGGTGAACTCTGCAGGTCCATCAACTCCTGTTCAAATCCTTGGTTTAGAGTCTGTTCCTTCACCTGGAGATATTGTTAACGTTGTTAAGAATGAAAGAGAAGCTGCAAAAATTGTTGAAAACAGAATCAACGAAAGAAAAGCTCTTGCGAATACAAGTATTGAAGCGAAAAAAGTGTCTCTTGAAGATTTCTTCGCTACTGCTCAAAACAATTCTGAAGTAGAGAAAAAAGTACTTAAACTCATTATTCGCTCTGATGTTCAGGGTTCTTATGAGGCGATTCGTACGGCAGTTGAGCAACTTGGAAATAGCGAAGTTTCAGTTGAAGTTATTGGTGGTGGCGTTGGTGCAATCACAGATAATGATGTTAACTTGGCCGCATCTTCTAAAGGCTTTATCCTTGGATTTAATATGCGTCCAGTAACTACGGCACGCAGAATTGCTGAGGAGAAAGGCGTTGATATTAAGACCTATTCAATTATTTATGAACTTATCAATGAAGTGACTCTTGCCCTTGAAGGTATGTTAACTCCAGAGAAAGTTGAAAAATACATTGGTAGAGCTCAGGTTCGTGATACCTTTGCTATTCCAAAGATTGGGACTATTGCTGGTACAGCTGTTGTTGATGGAAAAATTGAACGTGGTTGTAACATCAGGCTTCTCCGTGATGGAAAAATTATCTACGACGGAAAACTTTCAACTCTTAAACGCTTTAAAGACGACGTTAAAGAAGTTAAGAATGGATATGAGTGCGGTATGTCTCTTGAAAACTTCAATGATGTTAAAGTTGAAGATATTATTGAGGCTTATATTATGGAAGATAAGAAAAGAACTCTTACTTCTGACCTCACCCTTTAAGGATAGATTGTGGCAGGACGTGGGAATAAATTTTCTAAAATAAAATACGAGGAAAGGGTCCGCGATGAGATTAATCTCGCTCTCAGAAGAGAGTTCGCGGACCCTCGACTTTTTAATGTTTCTGTTACCCACGTTGAGTTAACTCAAGATTATTCCCATGCCAAAGTGTATTGGGATACGTTTAATGCGACGACAAGGGGTGACGCTAAAACGGCCATAGAAAGTACTGCTGGGAGAATGAGAAAGCTTTTATCTGAGAAGATGGAAGTTCGTCATACTCCGGAAATTCATTACATCTACAACTCCCAATTCGAAGACTCTAATAAAATTGATAAGCTGTTGAAAGATTCAGCGGATGAAGAGTAAGAAAGAGTCCCTTTTTCCTCCACTCGTTTTTAATGTGTTTAAACCGCCAAGGGTGTCCTCATATGATGTCGTTCGACATTTTAAACGTCATCTCCCAATGGGCTTTGGTAAAATTGGTCATTTTGGAACCTTAGATCCCTTTGCATCAGGAGTGCTGATGATCGGAATTTGCGGGGCCGCGAGACTGAATGATTTTATACATGATTTTTTACCGAAAACTTATCTTGCCGTTGGAAAATTAGGGATCGAAACTCCAACAGGAGATTATACCTCTGAGATTATTCAGAGTGATACTTCGATTTATCTTAATAAAGAAATTGCTTCATTTTCAAAAGAGTTCATAGAGGAAAAATTTAAAGAAAAGTTCATTGGGGATTACTGGCAATCACCTCATAAATTTTCTGCGGCGAAATTCATGGGTAAAAATCTGCATGAGTGGGCAAGAGAAGGCGTGGAAGTAAAAAAAGAAGCCGTTTTACGTAAAGTTTATAAGATTGAGGTCGTAAAATATTCTTTCCCCTATCTTTCAGTGAGAGTTGAGGTGAGTTCGGGTACCTATGTACGAACGCTTTTTGCTGACATGGCCAATTATCTTGGAACACTGGGCTCACTTATTTCACTTGTTCGAGAAAGTGTTGGACCAAATACGTTTAAACAATCCATCAAAAAAATGAATTGGCCTCAAGACAAAAATGTAGATTTTATTTCTCTCGGCGTGCCCATTCAAAAAGTTTTACCTTTTTCTCATTTTTTACTTTCAGAGAAGCAGTCAGTTGAATTTAAGAATGGTGCATTTTTTGATCCTGAGAAACTCATTATTTCAGGACCTTCAAACCTATCTGATAAATTCTATTGGGTGCTAGATCATGAGAAAAGATTAATTGGTTTGGGTGAGAAAACATTCCCCCATGAGTTTAAACCAAAAATTAATTTTCATTCAGAGGAGAAAGCTTCTCTCTCATCTGGTCATGACCCTTAATCACTTGCTCCCAGCAAGCTTCAGCAAAGATATCGGCCGTCTCAAAATTTTTTGGATCAATTTCCTTGTGAACGATAATCCCCACATGCTTAAAGGGATGTATGAGGCCACTTGCCCCGAAAACTCCTCGCGTTCCGTAGATACTTGTTGGAATAACCGGAATTTTTTCATTATAAGCAAAAACCAATAATGTTTTTTTGATCTCTTTAAATGGTTTGGGAAAGGATGTTCTCGATCTTGTTCCCTCGGGATAGACCTGAAGTCCAATTTTTTCTTTTAGTATTCTTTTCTTTGCTTTCTCAAAGACTTTTCTTCTCGACGAGGTGCTGTTCCTCGACACAGGAATTGCACCAGAAATCCATGCCATCCAACCAAAGATGGGAATATTTAAGATTTCTTTTTTCATGATCGGTGGGGCTTGGTAAGCAAGCGTTAATAGCGGTATATCTAGAAAGCTCTGGTGGTTCGCCACATAAATTCCATAACAAGGAGTGCCACCATACTCAGGGGAGCGATGGTCCTCATAGTGACTAATTGTCGTGTGGCAAGCAAAGCGCAAAAGAAATCGCCCCAAGCGGGCCCAAACCGGGCCGACTATTTTGAGTCTTGTCCTTAAGGAAAAGGGTAAAACGATGAGACAGAAGGGCATTAGTACAAATACCAGACTGAATATGGCCAAAAAAATAGCTTTTATTTGAATCAAAATGAACATGGGCCGATTGTACTTAGAAATGGACTAGTCAGACAACAAAGAGCTGCGATCTTTTTGTTCTAATTTTCCAATATTTAGGGTAAAATTTCACCTATTAAACGGGATAATTAGGAGTCTACTGTGTCTACCAGCTTAATCGCCATGGGCGTTGCTCTCTTCCTGATAATCAACCTTGTTGTTGGTCTAGCAGCTTTAAGTTTATTATTTGGAACTTTTGAAACGCTTTTTGGTAAACCAAAACTAACCATACTTCGCTCAACTAAAAGTGGTAATTATTTTGCCTTTGGTTTCAAATGGAACTCATCTAAAGAGCCAGCATCCATCGATCAAGTCACAATCAGATTGTTCAATCCATTTGGCAAACCAACTCAAGTAGAAGTTTCTAAAAATTTTGAAGCTAAAACCTCTTCATTTGCGACAGATGTTGAAATGGGCCCTGGTTTTCTTGAGCTTCTTGGTGCTGAAAAATTCGATCTGGCCACTCTACAGGTTGTTGTGCAATCTTCGAAGTCGGGAATTAGCTGGCAATTTGATATGAAAGGTCCAAAATTCAGAAAACTCGTTTCTGAAGCAAAACTCACTGTTGATCAATTCATCGGTGATTATAAAATGGATTCTTCAACAGAATCGAAACCACCAATCGATATACCAATGAGATCTTTCATTGCAGATACAGTTCCTGGCAAAGGTGCTCAGATTGCAATACCAACAAACCCAGCTTTTGCTGCTCATTTCGCTGGAATGGGTGGAGGGGGAGCTTCTGCTTCCGCGACTGCTGGAGCAGCGGCCACTGCCGAAAACTATAAAATCGCTAAAGTTTGGATCGAGCCTGGTTGCATCGTATGTAATGCCTGTGAAGATATTTATAAAGATGTTTTCGAAGTTAAGGCCGACACTTGTATCATCAGACCAAACGCACCTCTTGATGATGGATTAAGAATTCAAGAAGCTGCTGAGGCGTGTCCTGTAGAAGTTATCAAATATACAAAAGCATCATAAAAAAAGGCTCCTTTTAAGGAGCCTTTTTTTTCTTTAAATTATTTAATTTTTTGCCAGATAAGTTCGCTTGAAAAAAAGTCTTTTAAACCTTTTTCATTTTCGTTCCATATTTCTTTCAAGCTTTCACGGTGAGTTTTAAGCTCTGGGCACTCAAAAGTTAAAACTGGAGATTGATACTTCTCGACAGCAAATGTCCCAAGGGAACCTGGAGTTGGGTAGCCAATGTCTCCGGCCATCTCATAGTTATTATACTTATTTAAAAATTCCGCTACGTCCTTACACTCACCATTAAAATTCAGAATAGGCTTCCAGGTATGAAAGGAAATAATGAAGCCAGGTTTATACTTGTCCATGAGTTTTACTAGAAATTGATTTTCTGGCTCTGATAAAGGTTTAGGTCCTGGATTATAGCGAGGTTCTTT
>CAMAYW010000060.1 GCA_945862475.1 Bacteriovorax stolpii | reverse complement strand
GCACTTCTAGGTTACTTAAAACCTGATATTGCTGTTGAGATGAAAGTTCTTGGGGATAGTTTTATCTCTCTTTTAAAAATGTTAGTAGGGCCAATTATTTTTTCAACTGTCGTTTTGGGGGTTACTCATTCTGGAGATATGAAAAAGGTAGGACGAGTGGGAGGCAAGGCCCTTCTTTATTTTGAAACAGTTTCAAATTTTGCCCTCGCTCTTGGTTTGCTCGCTGTAAATGTGTTTAAGCCAGGGAAAGGGTTTAATGTGGACCCAGCTACTCTTGATTCCTCTGTTGTTTCCAATTATACGGAGAAAGCAAAAGATTCTTCTATCGTAGATTTTTTACTCAGCATTATCCCTAAAACATTCACGGATGCTTTTTCTAGTTCTGGAAATCTTCTTCAAATCCTTTTTTTGGCAATTCTTGTTGGTTATGGAATTAATCATGCAGGTCAGGTAGCTAAACCTGTGCGTGATTTTTTTGAAGGTCTTTCTCAAATTCTCTTTAAAATCGTTCATCTTTTTATGTATTTTGCACCATTGGGTGCTTTTGGGGCCATGGCGTTCACGATTGGTAAGTATGGTTTAGAATCTTTTGGTCCTTTAGTTTCACTTATGTTTACCTTTTATTTTACTTGTATTCTTTTTATTTTCTTAATTTTAGGACCTATTTCTAAGTATTGTGGTTTTAGTGTCTTTCGTTTTATTCGTTATATTAAGGAAGAACTTTTAACAGTTTTCGGGACCTCCTCGTCTGAGAGTGTTCTTATTCCTTTGATGAATAAATTAGAGAAGCTTGGATGTTCCAAGTCAGTCGTTGGATTAGTCGTTCCGACTGGCTATTCTTTTAATTTAGATGGTACGAATATCTATCTTACTATGGCCGCAGTTTTTGTCGCCCAGGCACTTAATATAGATTTAACTTTGTGGCAGCAACTTAGTCTTTTATTTGTTGCAACTCTCACTTCTCAAGGCGCTTCCGGTGTCACAGGAGCTGGATTTATTACTCTTGCAGCGACTTTGTCTGTTATCCCAACAGTCCCTGTTGCCGGTTTAGCTCTTATCTTTGGTATTGATCGATTTATGTCAGAAGCTCGTGCATTAACCAATACAATTGGAAACGGAGTTGCCGCTATTGTTATTTCTAGATGGGAAAAAGAACTAGATCTTGAAAAACTAAATTCGGAATTAATGAAATAATCTATGACAACCGAAGTATCAAGAGACGTCATTTGCACAGATGCATTAGAGTGGCTACAAAACTATCAAGATCCAGGTGGGCGATCCTTTCTTGGTTCTTTACCTGATATCTCAGAGTTTCCTGGGCAAAGTCTTTTAAGTTGGAAACAGTGGTTTCAGGAGACTGCTGAACTTATTCTAGATAAGACATCAATCAATGGAGTGACCATTTTTTTCCAATCTGATATTAAGTTGAATGGTCTTTGGATTGATAAATCTTTTTTAATTCAAAAAGCAGCTGAAAAAAAAGGTCATCACTTATTATGGCATAAAATTTTTTGTCGAGCACCGGCAGGGACTATTATGTTTGGGCGTCCATCCTATTCACACATGTTATGTTTCTCGAGAACAATCATTCCTGATATTTCCAAATCAACAGCTGATGTCATACCAGATTTAGGGGAAAAAACATGGGTTAGAGGGATGGGTCTTGAAGCTTCCTTAATGGCTTCACATTTTGTCAAAAAGCACACAGAAACAAGGACTCTTGTGAATCCTTTTTGTGGTGAAGGAAGTGTGCTTGCAGCGGCCAATCATGTTGGTCTTCACTCAATTGGAATAGAGCGTAGTCCAAAGCGAGCAGAAAAAGCGAAATCTCTTAGTGTTTCAACTGATGGTAAAAGTTGGTCTCACTAAGGTCATCCTCAAATGGCCCTGGTATATTGTCTTCGTCGTATTCTTCACCTGGAAGATGATCAATTTTTTTAAAGACACCACAGGTTATGGGTAGAGACTCATTTCTTTCAAAGGGAGTTTTAGTCGCTATCGTTTCTGGAAGCTCTTTATCTTTTTCTATTCCTTGAATGAGGACTGTCAAATTTTTAAAATCAAATCCTTTGTCAGTTGAGATTTTGACGATGTTATCCTCTAAATTATCATCATTCTGATTTAGATCTTTAAGAAATTTTGAAAAAGATGTCACCCTCTCATATGTATAATTTCCAGAAAGATCGCCGTAGGGGAATCTTTTTCTTCCGAGGTTTTGACTTTCAATATTACCATCCAAGGGAATAATGATTTGGCCTAATACTTTTTCTGCTTCTTCGAAATCGATATAACCATCTCCATTTATATCATCAGCACTGTTTGGGCATCGAGCTCCTGTATAGACATTTTGAATATGCCAAGCATTTACTCCTCCTCCAAAAAGTCGAACGTAAGCAAAAAGTTGGTTATTCTTTCGATAAAAATTTGCGGATCCTGGAATTGTTCCATTAATTTGTGGATTAAGAGTTATAAATTTTGCTTGATAATGCCCCTCTATATTTGATCCATCGATTGGGTTGATATTTCTCTGCGTGATTCTTTTAGATTTATTTTCTGAATTCTGCACATGACATCCAATAAACAGAAGAGACACAATCATAAGTTCCACATATTTAAAACGTTTCATGGATAGCTCCTAGATTTCTTCATCAAATGCTTCTTTATAAGCATTCTTTATTTCGTCAAAGTTAAAATTTGATTTTGTATATCCCCATGCTTCATACATCTGAAGATCAGAGGGTTGATACGTAAACATATGTGTTCTTTGAATGTAGCAAAATCCTTCAAAGGGATAGTCTGCATAGTCTGAGTATTTTGTAATGACGGGACATTTAGCATTGTTTTTCATGAAGATATTAGTCCAAGAAGGTATAGGTAAGGGGTTATTGGTGTATTTTATATCCATGACCCGTTCTACAATTTTGCCGTCTTTTAGAACATGTACATAGGGAGCTACGTGAAACCACCATTCAAAATTAAACTTTCTAATATAGTTCCTCGTAAAAAAGATAAAGATTTTATTAGATTTCAATTCATGATCTTTCCACCATTCATAGGACCATATCATCGCACGGTTAAAGCATTGTGATTCCTTGGGATTGTAGCGAGCTTCGCTATGATATCGTTTGGCCAGAGAGATTGAGGACACAGTCGTTGGTGTGTATTCAAAAGCTGTTATACTCTCTGTGCTCTTATTGTCTTTTTTAATTCTTTTTTCTTTCGTTAAATCAATGACGAATCGATTGTCATTGATCTTAAAGCGATAAAAGGCTTCATTGGATTTTTCTCTAAGTAAGGCACTAAATTGATGCCTCTTTGATCGATGTATTTTTATTACATGACCATTTTCTAGTAGAATCAAGTCATCGTCGTTTCGTTCTAGCCCATAATCAATTTCGTGAATGCCTGAAACAACCTCTTTGAAGGCATGAGATGAGAAGCTTAAAAAAGCGAGTAAGAGTCCAAAAGAAATCATAGAACCCTCCAACGTTTTCATCAAATCTACTCCTGTATCATCGTCAACTTCTCTTTTTCCTGTCTACTAAAGCTCTCTCTTGAGTTTCAGGGCAACGGAGCGAAAATTATTTACATTAGGACTTCTTTTTTGAGATATTAAAAATAAACGCTTAGCAAAGAGAGAGACATGTCAAAAGAATTAGTTCGAGGGCTTTCATTGGTTGACGCAGCTTCAATTGTTGTTGGAAGCATCATCGGCACTGGAGTTTTTCTCAAAACCTCTACAATGTCCTCTCTTGTCGGAAGCCCAGGCATGGTCATTTTAATTTGGATTGTTGCTGGTTTATTGTCACTTGCAGGTGCTTTGGCCTATGCCGAACTAGGGAGTTTAATGCCTTCGGCTGGAGGCGAATATGTTTATCTTAAAGAGGGTTATGGTGATCTTTGGGCCTTTCTTTATGGTTGGATGCGTTTTTGGATTGGCTCACCAGGCTCAATTGCTGCCTATGCCGTTGGAGCAATGACTTTTTTGAGCGGTGCAGTTGATCTCACTCCAATTGGCGGAAAGCCAGCTGCAGCAGTTATTGTGATCATCTTTTTTTCTGCATTAAATTGCTTGAGCGTTGCTTTCGGTGGGAGACTCAACTCAATCATGACTGGCCTTAAGTTAATGATGATTATTGGACTATCTCTTGGGATCTTTTTCTTTACGAAGGAAGGCTCATTTTCTCATTTTTCAGATAAAACAATTAGTTCAAACGGCTTTGCTGGGTGGGCGGCATTCGGATCAGCGACTCTTGCTGCTCTCTGGGCCTACGATGGATGGAATAATCTCCCAATGGTTGCTGGGGAAATTAAAAACCCACAAAGAAATATACCTCTCTCATTAGGTTTAGGAATGGTCATGATATTGGCGATTTATTGTGTCGCCAATATCGCTTATTTCTATGCACTCCCGTTTATAGAAATACTTAATGCCAATTCAGATGCATTTCCAGATGCCTTACCCGTCGCCACAAAAGCAGCGATGACCTTTTTGGGACAATCAGGTATCACGATCTTATCTGCAGCCTTTGTGTTTTCAGCATTAGGTGCAATGAATGGCTCCATTATGACCGGTGCCAGAGTCCCTTATGCAATGGCAAAAGATGGTCTTTTTTTTAGGCAACTTGCTAATGTTAATGAAGCTTCACTTGTGCCCGTTTTTTCAATCATAGTTCAGGGAGCTGTTTCAATATTATTAGCACTTTCTGGAACTTTTGATCAGTTAACAAATTACGTTGTATTTTCCGCATGGATTTTTTATGCCATGGTAACAGGTGTTGTGTTCGTTCTACGTAAAAAAATGCCTGATGCTGTTAGACCTTATAAGACTTTGGGTTACCCTGTTGTTCCTATTATCTTCATCATTCTCGCTATTTTGCTTTTAATTAATACTGTGGTTGAAAGTCCTAAGGAATCTTTGATTGGGCTGGCATTTATTACGGCGGGAGTACCATTTTTCTTCATCTTTAAAAAAGTGAATGCAAAATCTTAATTATTGTTAGAGTCAATTTAATTTAAGATTGATTCTACCTTAATATAAATATTTAGACCTCCTGAAACTGGCCAGATTGTGAATCCTCTCTCATCCTTCTTATGAGAGAGGTGCCCATGAGTTTTTTAGATAAAAAAATAAAATATTTTCTCGATGAGTTTGAATACAAGAAAACACCCTATGAACGTTATCTTGAAATGATTGATGATCATGAGGAGTTAGATTCTCTTATGGGGCATCCACCATCAGAGTTTGATGCTAGTCTTGCTATTAATATTGAGAATGAAGATGATCATGATCATTTGACGGATTTAAGTCGAGTTCATACTGATTCAGAGCTTGAAAAATCAATTCATGAATTACTTCAATCGACGAAGAGAATAGATTTAAGAGATATTTCAGTTTCAGTAAGAAATACCAATGTAAAATTAAGTGGAACTGTTAAGTCTCAGTCTGATCGTGACTACGCAGTCTCATTAGTTAAGCTCATTCACGGAGTGGGAAACGTAAATGCAGATATTATTGTGAAATTAAATCCAGGAATTTTACCCACGGATGTTGGTCGAAATCCTTAAAAATGAACCTAGCGTCCCATGTAAGAGGAGAGGTACCTAGCATGAACACCTAGGACACTCATAAGGGCGACGATGAACATAAGAAGCCTGTTTTGGTTTGAAAATTGATCCAGAATCTTTTCCATTCGCCGAAAATATGTAAATCTTTCTTGATTTTCAAGAGGTCATTTTCAAATTGTTTGAATTTTTATAAGAACAAGAATGATTTAATTTTGTCCTTGGAGTCGATTCGTTTGAAACATTCAAGATTCTCATTACTTATACTTTTATTTTCATTCAATTTGACTGCATCGGTCTTTGACCTTGACCAATATCCAGAGGATAGGTTGTACACTTCAGTTGACAGAGGATTAAGGCCTTATCGGGCGCTTTCGATTTATAAAACAGGTGTCTTTAGTCTTACTTTTGATGATGGGCCTCACTTAGAGCGTACGCCAAAGATTCTGGATGTTCTTAAGTCTCGAAATATAAAAGCGACGTTTTTTGTTTTAACTTCTAAAGTAAACAATTCAACATTTCCCATTCTAAAAAGAATGCTCGATGAGGGGCATATTGTGGCCTCTCATGGGCCAAGCCACGATCGCTCAGGTGCACTGACTAAGGAGCAATGGAAAAATCAAACTACCCAATCCTTCCTCGATCTAGCTCGTTGGCACAAGATGGCAGGGCATTCGTTTAATAAATTCTATTACCGTTTTCCTTATGGCGATTACGGAACGAGAGATGATTATCACCACATCAATGCTTTAAAAGAGGTATCAAAAGACTTAATGGGTGATAACTGTATACATATGGCATTTTGGGATGTTGATACGAGTGACTGGGTACCTGGGATGACTGGAGAAGAAGTTTCTCAAAATATTATTGCCCATAATGAGGGTGGAACCTATATTGATTTCAAAAAAGTGGGAGACCGCTTCGTTAAAAATCCCATTCAATTAAAAAATCCACCATCAGGGGGAGTTATCCTTCAGCATGATGTTCAAGAACCCTCAATTTTGGGTCTTGATCTCTTCTTGGATTACGCAGATGCCAAGGGACTACAAATTCTTAGACTAGATGAAATTGAAGAGTTTAAAGTAACAAAAAACTGTAGTCTATAATCGCATATTCTTCTTAATTTTCTCTGTGGAGAGGTTTCTTAAGGACTAGTTGAGATACCCCAATGGCCCTCTCTCTAAAACCACCTTCACAATAAGAAAAATAGTACTTCCAAAGCCGGTAAAGAAATTTTGGATAACCAAGCTTTGGGATTTCGCTTTGATTTGATTCTAATCTTCTTGCCCAATGGTTTAAGGTGTCTGCGTAGTCTTCAGCAAAATCCTCTTGATGAGTTAAGGCAAGGTCTGTCTTTTTCGTAACAGAATTCATCATCGCATGTATTGATGGAATTCCGCTTCCAGGGAAGATATGTCGCTGGATAAAATCGACTGATTTTCTTGCTGACTCATAGAATTGATCTCTGATAGTGATGGCCTGAAGGACCATAATTCCATCTGGTTTAATAAGAGATGAGCACTTCTCAAAATAAGTATCTAGGTGATCTAAACCCACTGCTTCAATCATTTCAACAGAAATGAGGGCATCATAAGTTCCTGTGAGATTTCTGTAGTCTTCAAAAAGAATCGTGATTTTATCTTCAAGATTTGCTTCTTTTATTCTTTGAGAGGCCAGATTGAATTGTTCACGTGAAATAGTTGTAGTCGTTACTTTACATCCGTAGGTCTTTGCAGCATGAATCGCAAGTGTTCCCCAGCCAGTTCCGATCTCAATAAGATGATCAGTTGGTTTCAACTTTAATTTAGCGACAATTCTTGCGACTTTATTCATAGAGGCTTCAAAAAGAGTCGATTCTTTTGAAGGAAATATGGCAGACGAATACATCATTGATTCATCAAGAAATAATTTAAAAAAATCATTTCCAATATCATAATGTGAACGGATGTTGTTTTTGGAGCCTTCAACTGTATTTCGATTAAGCCCGTGAAAATATTTTTGAATCGGTTGCATCAGACTACCAATACCGCTATCGATTCCTTGAAGGACGTCACGATTAAGAACGAATAATCGAATCAGGTCTGCTAAATGATCACAGTCCCATTCCCCATCGACATAACTTTCTGCATTCCCAATACTTCCACCAAGAAGAGTCCGTGAATAAAAACGAGAATGATGAATTGTTACTTTGACCTTTAACTTGGAGGTCTTATCTCCAAAAGTTTCCAAACCGAAGACAGTTTTAGTCGTGTCTTCAATGATTAACTCACCAAATTTAAGTTCTTTAAATTTTTTAAAAAGAATTGATTTACACAACCCATCAATAGCTGGGAATTGTGCAACAATCTTACTAAGTGATCTGTCCTTAGGTAGGGGATGTCCGTTCATGAAAGTCTCCAAATTATAATCCTATGATTTTGCTCTTTGATTCTGTAATAGGCGAGGAAAAAAGCTTGAACAAATGACTTTTTAACATCTTTACTTGCGTATAGCAGAGCATGAAATATCAGAAAAATAAAAAAGGCCTCATTTCTGAGGCCTTTCTTGTTTAAGTTTTGTCTTTTTACTCAATACAGCCAAGATCCTGGGCGGTATATAGTCCTAATGAAGCTGATTTTGTCACCACAATTTTTTTCAGCTCATCTAAGTTTTCTTGGGCCAATTTTTGAGCTTCGGCTGATTCTTTTGAATTAATAATATCTTTAAGTTCTAAACTGCAAACTTTGTTTTTAATTCTTTCAAGAACATAACCTCTGATTTCAGATGCAGATTCAGGTCTGTTATTTTTTCCAAAGAAATTTGTCCAGCTACTAGATGTTAGCTCCGCACTAAGGGCATAAGCTGAAAGTCCGCTGATCGCCTCCTCAAGTTGATTTTTGACTTCAACTGTTCTCCAAACTGGGGCTTCTGATGAATTTCTTTCCAGGACAAGATCTAAAACTCGGTCAATCCTTTTTTCCCAAAATGAAAATGGATCGCTTGTAGCGTCAGACTTTGTACATTCCGGTGATTTCGTAGCCATCGTTTTAAGATCTGAGCCTTGGTCTTCATCTGTACAAAACCAATTTAAATGTTTCGGTGCCGCGCCCTTATAGCCATAAGCAATTGCCATTCTGTCATAAGAGCCAATGGTATTTAAGTGTCTGAATGGTCTTCCTAGGTATTCCATGACTGATCTTGAAACACTGCCTGCCTCTTTACTGCCGTCAATTGCACCAAGATTACCTTTAAAATTATGACGAAGCCCTAGATTGTGACCCATTTCGTGGGCCAAGATTTCGAGCATGTAACCTTCCATGTACTTTTCATAAGTCATTCCCTCTGGAACCATTTCAAATTGACCTTTTTTAATTGGGTCTTCTAGCTCTTGTCTCTGAGCGTGGATATTCATCTCAAGATTTTTTCCAAGCTTAAGTTTAAATGTTTTTTGTGAACGACCTTCTAACTCTTTTGAAGCTGAGAGTTCAAAATTTTTAATTAATAGGTTCGCTTCCTGATTCTTGCCATCGGCGATCAGGGCCTGTGCCTGTTGAGATACCCCAAACCATTCGGTATAAAGTTTCACAATCGTTGGGCCTTGTATTAAAACGTTTGCTGACATTGTTTCGCCAGTATATTGATTGGCAATGGATGGACCTAGACCTCCATAGCTTGCTTTATTTTCAAGATCCCATTCAATAATATTAAATCTAATATCACCCGGAACAAGTAATTCTGATCTCGGGTCATTGGTATCAACAAATTCATAGGAGAGTAGTTCTTTTCCAATGATAGACTTGAATTCTTTATTCCAAGAGTCCATTGCCAAAGCAAATGTCTTTTTAAATTCTTGCGGTACATTTTTTATGTAGTATTTAACAGGCGCAGCTGAAGTGCCACTACCGGAGGTTGAAAAACGAGTGATCTTATTCGATGCTGATCTCTCTGTTTTAAAAAATCCTACTCCATTAGTCGACTCTCTAGATCTAAACGCTGGATTAAAGCCA
>CAMAYW010000059.1 GCA_945862475.1 Bacteriovorax stolpii | reverse complement strand
GAGAAGCTCATAGCGACGCTTAGTGACGGCAAGTCGTTGAACCGTGAAGACTTCTAGAATTTCTTCCACAGTATGGAAAACTTTTACACCTTTTTCAGTAATCAGGGTGTAATTAGGAACGATGGAACTTGAAACCCCCATCACCTTTTCAACTTCCTCAAGGGCCGGAGTCTGACCTCTTTTAAACATAAGCTCAATATTAATCACATTATCTACAGAGGAATCGATGTAGTCTTTTAAGAAATCATTATCCATGTGCTTATTAAGGTGACGGTAGATTTTCTGAGCATCGTAACCTTTTGGCACTTCCGTAATAAAGATTTTCTCACCCACTTGCTTGAAACTCATTTTCGTGATGATTCTCGCCTTCTCATCAGTTTCAACTTTTTCAGTGTAGTAACGGAAGTAAGGCTTAATCTTTTTAATTTTCCCAGTTTCAACAAATGAGATCATCGATTTAATAATCTCATCGTGATTAAAACTTGGAATGACAGATGAGAATCCAGTTCCAATCCCCTCAGCTCCATTAAGTAGCATAATAGGAAGTTTTGGAAGAAGACCCACTGGCTCCATGACTTTTTCATCATAGTTGGGAACCATTTGAACCTGGTTCATATCATCAAAGAGTAAAAGTTCAGCAACTTTTCCTAATTTACATTCAATATATCGGGCCGCAGCTGCCTGGGTTTCCATCCTTTCACCAAAGTACCCCTTCTTATCAATCAAAGGGTAGTTATTGGAGAAAGTATAGTCTTGGGCAAGATTCACAATCGACTGCTCAACTGAAGCAGGGCCGTGGGGATGAAGAGTTAAAACAAGTCCAGTCAAAGAACTTACCTTAATAAGGCCTTTGTTTGAATTCTTCCAAAGAGTGAAGAGAATCCTTCTTTGAGAGGGCTTTAGTCCATCTTGCAAGTAAGGAATCGCTCGATCCATCAATGTATAGATTTGATAGGTTCTGTATTCTTCTTTAACCAACGCCTCTAAAGGGACGGCGGCCATTGAATGGAGTGCTTGATTAGAATCTTTCATATTTATGCTCTGGCCTCACGTGCAGCTTTTTTCTTTTGTGCCTTAACTCCGGCAATAACGTTCGTTAAATCAACATCAATTTCATCCGAATCAATAAGAAGATCTTTTCGAAGTTGAGATTCTTTCCCAAAACAAGTTTCAAGCATGTTTTTGGATGCCTTCATGTCTTTGACTGAAATTTTTGTAAAATCTTTTCTATTAAGAACATGCTTAAAGGCTTCTTGGCTCATTTCTCCAAGTCCCTTGTTTCTCATAATTTCTTTGATCTTAATGTCTTTTCTATTTTTTAGTTTTTCTAGTTCAGGCTCAGACTCACAATAGATCGTTCCTTTATCAGTTACGACCTCAAATAATGGGGCCTTGGCGATTTGAATCATCCCCATCTCAAACATCTCAGGCCAGAAAGTAAAAAAGAAATTCGTGAGAAGTGTATTAATGTGACCACCATCCACATCAGAGTCAGCAAGGAAGACAATTTTAGAGTAACGAAGCTCTTTTGGATCTGGTTTTTGTCCAATCGCTAAACCAATGGAACTCATAATGTCCGCAAACTCTTGGTTCTCAAGCACTTCTTTAATAGAAGCTTGAGAAACATTCATAGGCTTCCCTTTTAGTGCAATTCCACCTTGATAGAGTTTATCTCTGGCCGAGCGTAATCCGCCAATAGCTGAGTCCCCTTCACAGATAAATAGAGCACACTTTGTTCTATCTTTTCTCTCATTGGCATCAAGAAGCTTTTCAACTCTTTGCTTTTTACCTTTTTTAGCAAGCTTTGAAGCATCTTTTAAATCCATCAAACGCTGACGTGATTTTGCACGCTCCATAATATGATCAAGAAGTTCCTGATTTTTTCTCATAAACTTCGCCATACCATCATTCATAAATGTCTCAAGAGCTTTCTCTAAAAGAGTGTCTCTCACGAGTTTTCTCTTTGTCTGTGATTCAAAACGTGGGTTTGGCATCACGATACCAATCACAAACGTCATACCGGCCAAGACATCGTTATCAACGAGAGTTAACTTGTCTTTTTTAGCGGTTCGCTCAAGTTTTTCTTTAACGGTATTAATATAGAGACGCTTAATCCGATCATGGTGGAAGCCTCCATCATACGTTGGAGTAGAGTTCACAAAAGAGATCATTCTCTCTTTCTCATCTGACTTTTTGTCAAAAGTCACAGAGACGTGAACATCATATTTTGCCTTAACCTTGGCACCCTTGATGTTTGTTGTCTCGTAGGTGTAACCTTCATCCCCGATTAATTGAGCTGAACTAGCATCAATTCTTTGAGCAAGCTCGAAAAGACCTTTTTTATAAAGATATTTTTCTTCATTAAAATAAAAAGTTAAACCTGGATTATTATAGGCAAGGTCGATAATTCTTTTACGGAGAAGCTCTCTATCAACGACTTGATTCTTATAAACTTCTTTCGCAAGAGTCAGCTCGACTTTAACACCAGAAGGTCCTTTAAAGGGCTTCTCTTTTGTTTTTTTTATGTGAAGAGCACCATCTAAAAATTCAAACGTTTGCTCTTTTTTAGAATTGTAGTGCCTGATTGTGGCCTTAAACATATCTGATGTGAGGCAAGTTGCCGAAGCTCCCAGTCCATTTTGGCCAAGAGTTCTGTAAAGGAATCCCTTATCATCCACTTCTTCATCTTTAAACTTAGAACCAGTTCTAAACTCAGTGTATACGTCTTTTATCTTAGCAAGCGGAAAACCAATTCCATTATCTTGAACGGTTACAATCTTAGCGTCCTGCGAAAGATTAACGTGGATCTCAGAGACATGTCCGCGATAGAATTCATCAATGCAGTTATCAAGAATTTCTTCGATCGCCTTTGATTTGGCCTGATGAAAATTTACTTTTTTAAATTCAAGGGAGTCCTTGGTATAAATATAAGTATCAAGCTCTTCGGTATCATTACTTCCAAATACAAGTGTGACTCGATTGCGGCAATGCCAACGTTGGTCTTTGCTCTCAATAATAGCTTCTTTGACCTTTGCGCTGCGGCGCTTAACTTCTTCGACGGCCATAGTCAAAAGCTCCTTTAAATTTGCTTACTGGAAAATCAATAGGATAAGATTAAAGGTATCCAGAACAATAGGTCAACCAATGAGATATCGTTTTTTACTAATTTCACTGAGTTTTTTATTTGTATTCGGGGTTTTTGCCCAAAACAAAATCAATCTACCAGTAAGCTATGGTCAGTTAATTTCACAGAAGCTTAAACCTTTTTTCACTCCTTCTGAAGGAGAAAGAGAAGATTTATTAAAAGGTGAAGTCATATCAACAGGTAAAGTCCATTCTCCTACTAAAAAAGAACAACAAATGTTTTTGTTTGTGGCCGGAGTTCATCCAAGAAATTGTACGCGGGCGATGAGAAAACTCTCCCTTTATGAAAATTACAAAAACTATATGGATTTCATAAAATCAAGCCAATACGATGAGAATACTCAGAAGTTTTCTTTCACCATAGATCACACTCTCCTTCCTTTTCCCATGATCGTCAGGTTTAAAATTCCAAGAATTACCAAGGAAGGAACATACCCTTTTGTTTTTGAAGATGGTTTTTTAAAAGATCTAAAAGGAACAGTGATCGTTCAAGAGGTTGGAAAGTTTTGTCTACTGGGACTTAAAACTGACTGGAGAGGTCCAGAAACTCCGTTACCAAATATTATCTTTGCAACATTCATTCAAACCGTCGGTAAACTTGGGTTAGAGCATTTAATCAGGGTTTCTGTCTTTTAATCTTTTCAAATAGTTTCGGCCCAATTAATCTCGACTCGTGCAAGTACTAAGAATTAAACCCATCGATACTCATCCTATTCGGCATAAAATGCTGCGCCCTAATGGGACACTCGAAGACTGTATCTTTCAGGGTGACAATGACGAGCTAACTTTTCACCTCGGTGCCTTTGTAGATAAAAAACTTGTGAGTGTTGCCTCATTTTATTTTGAACGAAATGATCGGTTTCCAGATCAGTATCAGTACCGACTTCGTGGAATGGCGACTTTACCAGAATACCAAGGACAGGGACTCTCTTCTTCTCTCTTAAGAACTGCCTTTCCAGTCATTAAGCAAAATCAATGTACCCTTCTTTGGTGTAATGCGAGAGAAAAGGCCATGGGTTTCTATATCAAGGTTGGGTTCACTCCAACTGGAGACTTCTTTACTATTCCAAACATTGGAAAACATATCTTGATGTCTATAAAGATTGATTAGATAATAAAAAAAACTACTCCAAGGATAACAGTGTTTACTCATCACGATTATTTTCGTCGCGAGCTCGCTATTGCAATCGCACCGGTTATTGAAAAATCATTCTCTTGCGCTTTCCCGTTTGAGAAGGTTTATGAACTCTTCGGGGCGACCCCTTCGAAAGAGGCCGGAGACTTGGCCTTCCCACTTTTTATGATCGCTAAAGAGGCTAAAACCAATCCCGCCCAAGCAGCAAAAACTCTTCACGATGCTATCCAAGTTCTACCAGATTTTGTTTCCTCAAAAAAAGTCATGGGCCCTTATTTAAATTTCTTTTTTGATTTTAATAAAATATCAAACGTACTTATTCCGAAAATTCTTACTGGTGACATTTTCAAACAAAAATTAACAGAAAACACTCCTCGTACCATGATTGAGTATTCCCAACCCAATACTCACAAAGAGATGCATGTCGGACATATGCGAAATCTTTGCCTTGGTGATGCTCTCATTAGACTTCACCGTTATTGTGGTTTTGATATTGTCGCCTCAACTTTTCCAGGAGACGTGGGAACCCATGTGGCCAAATGCCTCTGGTATTTAAAATATCACTTCAAGGGAGAGATTCCTGATGTAAAAAGAGGGGCATGGCTTGGATCCATGTACTCAACTGCTCATAACAAACTAGAAGCAGAAAGAGGAACTCCAACAGAAGCTGATAATCGTGAAAAGCTCACCATGATTCTCAAACAATTAGAACAAAAATCCGGCGAGTTTTATGATCTCTGGGTTGAAACGAGACAATGGTCGATTGATCTCATGAAAGAGGTTTATGATTGGGCGGGTGTTAAATTTGATGTCTGGTATTGGGAATCCGAAGTTGATTCTGATTCAGTTAAACTCGTCAAAGAATATTTCAATAAGGGTTTATTTGTAGAGGATCAGGGTGCGATCGGAGTTAATTTAGAAGATCATAAGTTGGGCTTTTGTCTTCTTTTAAAAACTGATGGTAATGGTCTTTATGCTACTAAAGATATCGAGCTCGCGAGACGAAAGTTTCAAGACTATCACATTGAAAAAAATATTTATGTCGTTGATAAAAGACAAGAGCATCATTTCAAACAGGTTTTTAAAGTTCTAGAACTCATGGGGTTTGAAAATGCTAAAAAATGCTTTCATCTCCAGTATGATTTTGTTGAGTTACCAGATGGCGCTATGAGCTCGAGAAAGGGTAATATCATTCCCCTTCAAAGCTTAATTGATAAGATGGTTCAAACCATTAAGGATCAGTATCTAGCGCGTTATAAAAATGATTGGTCGAGTGATGAGATTGAGAAAACCGCTCAAATCGTTGCCAAGGGTGCTATTAAATATGGAATGACTCGAATTGATCCTTCGAAAAAGATTGTTTTTGATATGGACGAGTGGTTAAAACTTGATGGTGAATCGGGTCCCTATATTCAATATGCCTATGCTCGAATTAACTCCATGGTTAATAAACTTGGAACTCCCGAAGAAGGTCCATTATTGATTGAAACTCCTCAAGAGAAGGAACTGGTATCTCAACTTATGAATTACCATCACGTCGTTCAGCAGGCGACTGAGCATTACAGACCGTCTCTTTTAACAAACTATCTCTACGATCTCGGCCGTGCCTACAACAGCTTCTATGCTGAATGCCCGGTTGGATCTGCTCCTCCTCCCCTCAAGTCCTCTCGTTTAAAACTATCAAAGGCCACGGCAGTAACGATAAAACATGGACTTTCCTTGTTGGGAATAGAGGCACCAGAGAGAATGTAAATGAAAATTTCCGTTCAAATTGATGCTATTAAGAGAATTGATTTAGAAACGAAGAAAAAATCAATCATAATTGGTAGATCTCCAGATTGTGATCTCGTTGTTCCCCACACTTCTGTCTCCCGAAAGCATTGTCAGATCGATGAAATAGAGGGCAGCTTATATGTCACAGATTTGGGTAGCTCAAATGGGACCTTTATCAACAACAAAAGACTCTCCCCTTCTGAAAAACAAATATTAAGCTCTAACGAAGTCTTTATTGTTGGTAAGCTTGAGTCCCAAGCTTTACTAACAAAACTAGAAGAATTCACGAGTTCAAAAATCAATGCCGCCAAACTGGGATCCAACACAAGAACGATGAATGTTCAACATTTTGGCGAAACACCTGAGGTGGAAGCTCCTATCAGAATTGATCCTCCCAAGGTTAAAGGATTAAGAAATCCAATCGCGGAGGACTACAAATTAAAACGAAAACCCAACAACAATACTAGAAATCTCTATATTGTCCTTTTTATCGTCATTTCTATCATTGTTGGTGTCCTAATGTTTATTGGACTTAATAAGTAGACCTGTTGCAAATGATCTCTATGGGGGTATAATTTCTTATGCTCTTCTCATTTAAGCTTATTTCCGGCGAAATCGTGCAACATCAAGTCAAGACTGATGTCGTGACAATTGGGCGTTCAAAAAGCTGCACGATCGTTGCTCCTTACGATGGAATATCTAGAAATCACTGCCAAGTTAATTTTGAAAATGGAGAAATCTTTGTTACCGATCTTGGAAGCACAAATGGTGTCTTCATTGATGGAACAAAAGTAGAGCCGAACGTAAAAATCCCCTATCAAACGTTTCTTACTTTCTCTATTGGCTCCATTCAGTCAATTACAATCGAATTTGATGATAAAACATCTGTAAAGGATCAAGCTCCTCTGATTCAATTTAAGCCTGGGGGCCCTTCTCAAGACCATTCTAATAGGAATAATGATCACACCTCCACCCAAGCTTATACTTCTGAGATTCAGAAAACACAAAAAGAAATAGTTTTAAAATTAAAAACTCCTCCAGCTAAAGAATCAATTTCTTCTCAAAAAACTCAAAAAGATCCTCAAAAGAAAAAGACTCAAGAGAAAAAATCTTTGGCCAAACCACTCATCATTGTATTAGCTCTAGCTGCAGTTTTTTGGTTTTTGACTCAAGAAGAGAATTCCGATCAACCAGTGGAGACCGAACCCACGGAATCATCCAAAAGCTCGGAAAAAAATTACGAACAGTTTTAGAAACTTATATTTTTACTTCTCCACTCTTCCTTAACGCAAAATCGCTGCCCATGTTGATGAGTTGTTAGAAATAATATTCTCTGGTTGCATGATTTAACTGTAGGAAACTGCCCTAAGGGTGAACAAGAGTGGATATAACTCCCTAGGTTCTTCGAATCATCTTCTCTTGAGGAATGGCACTCATTAAAATTTTCTTCTGATACACAGGCCCAGTTTCTTCCCTGACAATCATAGATTAAATAAGGTCCGGAAAAATATTTATCAGATAGGTACTCGATCGGATTCGGTGACTGGCAAATCCCATCACGAATAAAGAGAAGAGAAATTAAATAAAACCAAACCTTTATCATACCCCTCTTGTCGGCTTTAGCGAGTCAATCTTAAGCCGCAGCCGAAGCTATTGAAATCATGAAGATCTTAGTCTAAGTTAAATATAAGTGATTTTTCGCCCTATTTAAGATAGGATTCGCCTAAAGTAAGGTAAATATTGGCCTATTTATGATTAAAATTAATCGAAAAATTGAATATGCCCTCATGGCCCTTAAGCTCATGAAGGAAAAAAACCCATCAGATCTCACGACTGCAAGAGAGGTTTGTGATCGTTTCGATACACCCTTTGATACGACTTCCAAAGTCATGCAGCTTATGAATAATTGTGGAATTCTTCTTTCTCACAAAGGAGTAAAGGGTGGATATACCCTGGCAAAAGATTTATCTCACATTAGTTACATGGAATTAGTTGAACTCATTGAGGGCAAAAGTTTTATGATGGACTGCCACGAAGGCCCTTGTGATCTTTTCCACAAATGCAATATCACTCAGCCCATCAAAAGACTTAATGATTATTTGATCACTATTTTTAATTCAATCTCCCTCAATGAACTTCTCGCAGAAGATAATTTACTAGCTCTAAAAAAGATTCCTGAAAAAAAAGTTGAGCACTGTCCACTCATCGATAACGCCAAGGCAAACTTATGAAAATAGACGATAAACTACAAGACGATTACAAATATGGTTTTGTTACAAACATAGAAAGTGAAGAGTTTCCAAAAGGTCTTTCTGAAGACATTATAAGACTCATTTCAAGTAAAAAAAATGAACCAGAATGGCTTCTGGATTATAGAATGAAGGCCTACAGGCACTGGCTGACGTTAACACATCCTGAATGGCAATATTGTAAAATCCCAAAAATTGATTTTCAAGACATCTACTATTACTCAAAACCAAAAACCAAAAATAAAACTTACGAAAATATTGAAGAAGTTGATCCTGAATTACTAGAAACTTTTGAGAAGCTAGGCATTCCACTTACTGAACAAAAAAGACTCATGGGAGTTGCTGTTGATGCCGTTTTTGATTCTGTCTCGGTGGGCACGACTCACAAGGAAGAGTTAGAAAAAGTAGGTGTGATCTTTTGTTCGATCTCCGAAGCGGTTGAAAAGCACCCCGAGCTGGTAAAAAAATATCTTGGCACAGTGGTCCCCTACTCAGATAACTTTTATGCTGCTCTTAATTCTGCCGTCTTTTCAGATGGCTCATTTGTTTATATTCCTAAGGGTGTAAAGTGCCCTCTCGATTTATCAACCTATTTTAGAATTAATGCAAAAGAGTCAGGCCAATTCGAAAGAACCCTCATCATTGCAGACGAGGGCTCATATGTTAATTATCTCGAGGGCTGTACCGCCCCTCAAAGAGATGAAAATCAATTGCATGCTGCTATTGTAGAGCTCGTTACCTTAGATGATGCTGAAATAAAATATTCAACAGTTCAAAACTGGTATGCAGGAGATAAAGAAGGTAAAGGCGGAATCTATAACTTTGTAACGAAACGAGGACAATGCAGAGGTAAAAATTCTAAAATTTCATGGACTCAGGTAGAAGCTGGATCTGCGATAACTTGGAAATACCCTTCTTGTGTTTTATTAGGGGAAAATTCCCAAGGATCGTTTTATTCGGTCGCTTTAACGAATCATTATATGCAGGCGGATACTGGTACAAAAATGATTCATGTTGGTAAAAACACAAAATCCACCATCGTATCTAAGGGAATTTCTGCAGAAAAATCTCAAAACGTTTACAGAGGTTTAGTAAAAATCATGCCTAGTGCAACTGGTGCACGAAATTACTCTCAATGTGATTCGATGCTTATTGGAGATCAATGCTCTGCAAATACCTTCCCATTTATTGATGTTAAAAATAACACAGCAATTGTTGAACATGAGGCCACAACCTCAAAAATCAGTGCGGACCAAATCTTTTACTTACAGTCGAG
>CAMAYW010000058.1 GCA_945862475.1 Bacteriovorax stolpii | reverse complement strand
AAATCATAGTGATCGAATCCTTCAAACTGCAAGAAGGCTTCATCGACCGAATAGATTTCAACATCCGGAGTAAACTGTCTCAGCGTATCCATCACTCGTTTCGACATATTATCGTAGAGTGTATAGTTTGATGAAAAAACGATAACGTTATACTTTTTTATACGCTCTTTCATTTGAAAATAGGGCTCACACATTGCTCCGAAGCCAATCGCTTTAGCTTCTTTCGTAAAAGCTATCGCACAGCCATCATTGTTAGAAAGAACAATGACTGGTTTTCCCCTTGTCTCAGGTCTCCAGACTCTCTCGCAAGAACAATAAAAAGAGTTACAATCAACGAGGCAAAAGTATTTCAATCCTCAACTCTCCGATTAAACTCTCGAATTAAAGTCGTAATTACTCCCCAAACAAAATCACCCGTCTCAGGATCTTGGCCTTGGAGTAACTTAGATGAGAACTTTAAAATTTGAAATTGATTCTGAATAACACAAACACAGAGTTGGCCCTCTTTAGGCCTTAATGATCGGTCGATTAAAAGCTTATCACCTTTAACAATACCTAGAGATTTCGAATCTCCTGCGGATTCAATCATAAACAGTGAGGGTTTATTCGTGAGATACCTCTCGTCCAGCGAGAGTGGCTTTTCTGCAAATTCGGCGCAAGGCGATTGAAAACCAGTTACTTCGTACAAGTGACTCATGAAATCAATATACGTAACTTTTCCGTAATTGCAAGGGGGTCTTTTTTTCCTTAAGAAAACAAGGACTTAGTTTTTCTTAAGAAGAGAAAGAAATTCCGCTCTAAGCTTAGGATCCTCTTTAAATTTCCCATCAAGGGCAGAAGTCATCATGCTGGCATTTGCCTTTTTAGCACCACGGCAGGTAAGGCATCCATGGGATCCCTCAACGACTACCATAACCCCAGCAGGTCTTAATTCATCTTTAATGGAGTTCATGATTCCAGAGCACATCCGCTCTTGAAGCTGAGGCCGTTGAGCATGAAGATCAACAATGTGCGCCAGTTTTGATAGGCCAACAACGCGCGAGTTTTCTCCGTGACTAGTGTCAGGCAAATATCCCACATGGGCCTTACCAATGAATGGAAAGAAATGATGACTGCAAAGTGAGGTATATTCGATGTCCTTAAGAATAACGACTTCGTTATAATTTTCCGCGGGGAAAGTAGTCGAAAAAATCTCTTTCTGGCTCGTTCCAAGTCCAGAGCAAACTTCAAGAAGAGCTCTCGCCATTCGGTTAGGAGAACCAATGAGGTTTTTATCTTCTAGATCAAGATTTGGGAAAGCCATTTTTAAGCCTTTCAAAACTTTGTCATATCCATCCGCCATGACCTCACGTGCAGCATTGAGTTCAAGGGCGCGCTTCTTGTAAAGAATAAGCTCTTGGTCGATAAGTTTTTCAGCATCTTTAGCAGAAGCTAGTTTACGTGCGAGATCTTTATTGAACGATGTTTCGTAGGCCATTGGTATCCTCATTTAAATTTACCCTGACCTTACACTATAATTTGAGTTTTTCCTAATTTAACTAAGGTTCATCAAGAATCTTTTACAGGGAATAGGCCTAGACTTATCCTAGATAAGTTTTTAAGTAAAAAGAGGGGGTGCCAAAGGCATCCCCTCTAAGACCGGTTATGTAATGAAAAAGATTACAGGTCCTTATCGTGAAATGAAGTAACTCCTGTTAGCCTCATTGCACTTACGGTAACCATCTTTACCGGCGAATTGAATTTTAAGGGTATCTGCTTCATTTAAAAATGATGAAAGTCAGAAGACTCCTTTTTTTTACAAGATAATTGCAGCGTTTATTCATTTTAGAATAGGCCATGCATGCACGATAAAAAAAATCACCTAATCATTCGATGTAAAAACAAAATCTTAATTCACAAATACAGAAAATATCTATTGAACTGAAATAAAAACAAACTCAAGATTGATCACGAAAAATAAAAAGTTAAAATATTAAAAAAAAAGAAGGATTTTTTCTTGGGTCAATCAACCATCATATTATTTTTAATCTTTTACTTCGGGACACCCTGCCAAACAGAAGCAAAGAACTGGGAATCGAAAGTCAGTTTTGTTAATTTTAATCATCAAGAGATAAAAAAAGTTGAAAACACTTTAAGGGTGATTAAAGAGATCATCCAAAGTCATGAATTTGAAAACCGAATAAAGCACTTTATGTTTAAAAAGAAAAAAATATTTCATGAGAATAATGGTTTTACGAATGAAGAAATATATCAAAAAATCTTAGAGGGAGGAGAAGTCTTAGATGGAAAAAAACCAGACAGTATGATGGAGATTGAACTAGAGCTGTTTGAATACTCTTCTAAAACTATTGGCTATACTTATCCCGACACAAAAAGAATCTGGATCAATAAAAAATACTTTTCGAAATATACAATTCAGCAGGTCGCAAATAATTTAATGCATGAGTGGATGCATAAACTTGGATTTAATCATGGGGCCAACTGGGATGAAAAAAGAGACTATAGTGTCCCCTATGCCGTTGGTAATATCTTTGAAGATTTAATTACAGAAAAACTTCAGAGGAATCAATAATCAATATATCTAAAGATAAATTAACTCCCCTTTATCTCTTCAGAATGAAAAGATAAATGCGCCTAAAATAAGGGGGACGTATGCAAGTTTCTGAAGTCATGCACAAAGGGATAAATACTGTACAAATAAGTGACTCCATTAAAAAAGTCGCTTCACTCATGAAAAGGGAGGATATAGGAGCGGCTCCCGTGTTTAAAAATGAAAGACCTGTGGGGTTTGTTACAGATAGAGATATCGTAATCAGTAGTATCGCTGAAGGAAGAAACCTCAATGACTCAATATCTCACGCGATGAAACACCAAATCTTTTCGGTCCACGAGAAAGATGAAATCTCCATGGCCTCAAAAATTATGCGTGAGAATCAAGTCTCTAGGCTGTTGGTCCTTGATGACGGTGAAACACCTGTTGGAATGGTTTCTATTCAGGATATTTTTCAACATATAAGTGACCCAGAGCTCAAAACAAAAATCATCACCGACATAAAAAGATAGGTTTTTATGAGGGGCATGACTGTATTCATCTTTTTTTTGGGCTTAATTATTCTAACGGGAAGTCTTAAAAAATCTAGTGTCGCTCCTTGGGGCGATCCACAGCCTCCTCATCAAAATGAAATGCTACAAGAGCAAACTGAAGAAGATGAAGAGGAAAATAGATATGACGTCGAGGAACCAGATTTTCTTGAAGAAACGGATGATGAGATTATTGAAAATGATACAGAAGAAAAAAATGAAGGAAATAAATGAAACACCTAAAATCAATAATGTTTCTCATGATTTTCCCTTTAACAAGTTTTTCGAATGGGATTGGAAAAAATATTGATAAATACCCCTTAAATAAAGAAGAAAAAAAAAGATCTCATGAAAGACTATTAAAAAGAGAACAAATAATTAGGCAGCAAATGGAAGAGAATCCCAGGAATAAGGCCATCATCCAAAGTTTTGAAGATGTCTCATCCCATGGGAAGGTCAACAAAAAAACCAAAGATCAAAAAGCTTCCCAGTAGGCATAGTTAACTTCACTTTTTATAAAAGATCGTTTTTCCGTCCCTAACCTATCTCGCCTCTCAATATCTCTAGGTTGCCAAAAGTACATCGAGACTGGGATTAAGTAGCAGTGTTCAGCGTACTGATTATTTCGATAGTCATTATATTTGAAAACAATCGGGCAAGACCTCTTGGAGTAGATAAACTTATCCGTCCAATCCTTTATTGACTTAATTTCTACCGTATATCTTCTATCCAACATTCTATCACCTAGTCCGTTTATTGAAACGGCTGGTGTCACATGAAACCACCAATGATAGCGGTAGGCACGAATATAACGGGCCGTAAAAAAGAGAAAGTATTTTTTTGATCTAAGCTGGGACCGGTTGTATTCCTCCCAAGTCCAAATATGCGCTCTATTGTAACATTGTGAGTTTGTTTGATAGTCTCGACGCATTCTTCTAAATATCTGAGTTGCATCGTTATATGAGTTTAAAATTGTTGGCTCATAGGAGGAATTCACATCTAAATGATCCTCCTTATTAAGAAAAGCATCTGAGTTATCCATATTTACTTTCAATGATCCTACAGAAATAAAATTATTTTGATCATCAGTTTGTATTTTAAGACTTCGATTTAATTCTTTACTCCTTTTCAGCGAATCAAGATATTCATTTTTATTATCACTTAAAAAAATGACATCACCTTCAATGAGCATGATGAGATGAGGTGAACCATCTGAGGATTCATCAATATGATGAATCTTTGATGTAAACGTTTTTGAAAAGCTTAATAAGGGTATCGTTAAAAAAAATAAAAAAGAGATCACTTTCATAAGGCCTCCTTGCTTTAAATGATTCTACCGATTTGGAACACAAGAAAAAAGGAGCAGACTTTAGGGGAATCTTAATTAATAATAAATCTTAGGAGATCAAATTGATTTTTTTTGCGTTTTTTATTTCACTGATTGGTATTTATATTGGGGCTCACTTTAGTGATCAACCGAGTAACTGGATTGTGATAGGTTTGATGATTACTGCTCTGATTGTTCCATCAAAAGGTTTACTTCGTTGGAAATTACCCATTACTTTTGCCGCCATCGGATTTTTAAACTTTTTTGTTATTCTTATTATTATCAGTGATTTAATTCTTGTAAGCCTAGGCCAAAGTATTTCTAAAACTTTTATTCTTTTTAGTAGTCTCTCTTTTTGTTTCATCGGTTTTTATAAAGGGAAGAAGGGTCCCGTTATTAATCATATCATTTTACCCATTTCAAATCTTCCCTCAGAATTTGATGGTTTTAGAATTGGCCAAATAAGTGACCTTCACATAGGTGCTATGGTTCGTCAAAAATACGTTCAGGACGTCGTAGAGAAAATTAATTCAACAAACTGTCATGTTGTGACTCTAACAGGAGATATTGGTGATGGTTTCGTGAAAGATTATCGTGAAGAAATTCATGAAATCAAAAATATCAAATCTCAGTATGGACAATTTTATGTGCCTGGAAATCATGAGTATTACTGGAACGGAAATGAGTGGCTCGGGGCAATGAATAATATTGGCATGATCAATTTAGTTAATCGTGGCAAAATCATTTACCACAACAATCGCCCCCTCCTCCTAGCAGGTGTTCCAGACCCAGTATCAAGGATTAACCCCGATCTAGCTGGGATACTTGAACTGAACAAAGAAGACAATCCAGATTTTAAGATTCTACTTTCTCATCGACCGGGGATTGCTATAAGTGCATCCGAAGCAGGGTTTGATCTCCAACTTTCCGGACATACTCACGGAGGCCAATTTTTTCCGTGGACGATTGTTGTCAAGTGGGTTCATAAAATACATAAAGGCTTACACAAAGTCGGTACAATGTGGATTTACGTCAATCAAGGAACAGGTTCATGGGGACCTCAACTTCGATTAGGTTCACAAACTGAAATTGCCATTATTACGTTGAAAAAAGAAACGAATCAAATCACTTCCTCTTAATTGATTTTATTAAAACTGTATCCATGGGAACATTTGCATGACCCGAAAGATTTCCAGTTTTAACCATCTTAATTCTATTTACAACATGCATACCAGAAGTGACCTTACCAAATACAGCATAACCGTGGCCATCAGGTGATGGATAATTAAGACTTGAATTATTATTAACATTTATAAAAAATTGAGCGGTCGCAGAATTTGGATCTGCCGTTCTCGCCATAGAAATAGAGCCTGTATCATTAAGAAGTCCGTTGCTGGCTTCATTTTTTATCGGGTCTTTAGTCTTTCTTTCCAGCATTTTTTCATCATAACCTCCACCTTGAATCATAAATCCATCGATGACTCTATGAAAGATAAGTCCGTCATAAAATTTACTGTCAACATAACTCAAAAAATTCTTGACCGTTACTGGGGCCTTATCCTGGTTTAACTCAACCTCTATGGTTCCCATGTTTGTTTCAATTAAAACAAATGGACTTTTACCAAAAACACTAAAGGTCATTAAAGATAAAGCGATCAAAAATATTTTCATAGTTTGCCCTCGTCGATTTAAGATTATTTATTTTATGAACGAAGATAATCTTTTGTCCAATTAATTAAGTTAATACTTAAGTTGAATGCAAAAAGGATCATTAAAATGGCGACAGCTTTAGAACTATAACTTAATAATCTTTTTTGATTCATGCTAAAAATCATGAAAGAGGCAAAAAAAGCTAAAAATAAAAACCAAATGAGCGAAAAAGAAGCTGCACCGAAGCCAAAAATTATCCGTGTTGATTGATCACTATACTTTGATGAATAACCTCCTATTAAAACAAGTGCATCAATATAAGAATGAGGATTAAGTAAACTAAAAAAAATAGAACCTGTGATGGCATTTTTAAAAGATAATTTACGATCGATCTCTCCATTATTAAATTCAATTATATTCATTTTTAATTTCAAAAAAGAATAGGAAAGTAAAAAAAGAATGCCGACAGAAGCTATTAAAATTTTCATTAAGGGATATTTTAAAAAGAGTAACCCTGTGAAGGATACTCCTAGTAAAATTAATACGAGATCACAAAAAAAACAAATAAGACTCACCATTAAGTGATGATCTCTTTTCAGCCCTGATTCTAAAATAAAAATATTTTGAGGACCGATTGCAAAAATAAGACTCGCTTGTAAAAAAGCGCCCTCTAGGAAAACCCTTATCATCTTTGGACCTCTATGGTTCCACACCCAATAGGTATCGTTAGCTCAAGCGGTAAATTCCAAGGATTTGAAACACTTGTTGGCAATGTTCTAAAAGGCCCAACACCTAAAATAACTAAAACTCGATTATAAAGTTGAAATTTTTCATCAACTGAGATTTTACTAATTTGGTCGAAGAAGTCTGGATCATGACTAGTCAAATCTTCCCAAAAATCAAATCGATTTGTACTTCTTCGGTAAACATAATCTCCACTTTCATTTGAAATAGGACCAAAATCCATTCCTGAAAGCTGATCACCTAGATCACTATCCAAAGGGACAAGAACATTTCCAGAAACCGCAAACAATTCATTCAGATCAATAATGGAATCATTATTAAGGTCACTTTTCAAAGTTGGACATTTGTTTGAAGTTAAAACAAATTGAAAATGCTTCACTCCTGGATCAGCACCCTTTACATTTATTTCCGCAACAAAGCGATCCTGATTAAAATGGAACTTACCCTCTCCCTGACTGATATTAGTTAAATGGCTATTTAATGGTTTTATTTTTGAAATGAAATCGCCCTCCTCTTTTTTTACGAGAAAATCTTCCCTCTGAGATTTTGTTGGAGTATTAGACTTCCCACAAGAAACTAAAAAAAATAAAAATGTCGTGATAACAAAAAAATACTGATGAATCTTCAGATAAAACTCCTTGCTTTATTTTCCTGAGTAAATAAAGCAAGCTTTGGGCCAAAAGTATGTTTAAGGAATGGTATATGAAATGAGAATTGATGGAACTAAAATGGGGCAAAAATGGACATTCGATTTACCAGAGGATCTTTTTTCCAAGATAATTTACAAAAGTTCCAGATTGATGAAGGGAAACATCTTGAATAATTTTCCAAATGCCAGAAGCGGACACACTTGTCTCAAGTGGGGCATTTTCTCCCCCCATCTTAGTTTTCACCCAGCCAGGATGAATCATTAACGAGACAAGCCAAGGTTCATCAATAGCTAATGATTTGAAAAGCATATTTAGGGCAGCTTTAGAAGACCTATAGCTGTAGGATCCACCCGAACTATTGTCCGTTATAGACCCCATTTGGCTTGTGATCTGAATAGAGCAAGGTCTTTTCGATTTTTTTAACTTTTCTAAAAGTGAACGAGTAATGAATAAAGGTTTTATGGCATTTATAAGATAACTCTTTTCAAAATCCTCACTCAATTCATCATTTAAATAAATTCCAGCATTATTAATGATCACATCGAGATGATCCCAATGATTAATTGAACTCGAAAGATTAAGGTGAACATTCGAATCGAATAAATCCTGGAAATAAATTTCTAGATTATTAAATTCATTTTTAAGTTTTAGTAAATCCTCTGCATGGAAGGGGTCTCTAGCTTGAGCTAGAACTCGATATCCTTTAAGAAGAGCGAATCTGGTGAGTTCTAATCCAATTCCCCGCGAAGCACCAGTGATTAAGACGTTCATATTTTTGTCCTAATGAATTTCCACATCACCTCGGATGATGTCAGGAATTTGATTGAAAAGATCGCTCTTGCAACGTTTTGAAAGCACTCCATAAATTCGACTAAAATCATCCTGAAAACCGACATAGGGAACAAAGGTATAATTGTCGTTTTTTAAGGACTCATCGCCGATATTATATTCTATCCTTAGAGTCTCAAGTGGATGATTGCTATCTATAACAGAGAGATCATAGCCATCGATTCTCTGCACCATATTGAGAAGTAAAAGAGAGTGAGAAGTAATTCCTCTCACTTGCGCCATTAACCAAACTGGGACAGAAGTCTGATTAAAATAATTAAAAACATTATCCATTCTTTTTTTCATTTCAAATGGATCTAATGACGATTGTCCGGAAATTCCTCTGATCCACTGAAAATTAATAAAACCATCAATTTTTTGCCAAACATTAAGCATTCTTTGAGTCACAATTTTATGATCTTTTGTAAAACTCTCAAAATCACTATAACCAGGAATAACTACTACTTTATTCATATCTTTTATTGAGTTCAAAATTTTATACGCTTCTTGGTCAGAGGGCGGACTAAGATCTGGATGAAATTCAACCAAATACACTGAAGCTCTTTGAAGACGGCTGTGCCACCAGCACACACCTCCATTGAAGAGCCCACCATTATTTTCAAACGATATTCTACTTGTAGGTGATAATAAAGTTGCCTTGATATAAGACTGATCTCTTTGGCAAACACTCTGGGCCAATAGAAACTTTGGCACGAAAAGAACAACAAATATAAACAAAATATTTTTCATTCTGGTATTTTAAAGAATCTTTCGCCCAATTGAGAACAAGATGTCAGAAAATTTAAGGACTTATTCTGCCCTTTTTACAAAATTTGATAACTTTCCAGCTAATCTAGGTGGAAGAAGATTAAAAACCATCTCAAAAGTATTTTGAAGAATTCCTTCATTTTCAATTTTTAGCTTAAGTTCTTCGAAAGAAGTCTCTAATAAGTCAGACTCGTCTTTAGTAAAAGCATTATTCCCCTCGTTAAACAAGTCCATTTCCTCGTTTTCTATATGCTGAGCTATTATGTTTTTTAACTTCATGGCCGTCGGTAACCAGTGGAGATTGAATTTATCCAATACCTGAAGTGATCTAAATAATCCCTCAATTTCGATATGTTCTTGAAAAGCATGAAAGAGTAATTTTTTATCTGCTTGAACCGCCCTAAGAGTATTATAAAAAATGGACTCTTCGGCCCTGATATGGGGAATCAATTGATTTCCCAAATCTTCAATCAAGGTTGAGCGATAGTGATCATCTTTTTCTAAATTTGTAAGATCTTCTAGAATCTTTTTTAATTTTTCGTGATCATTTTTTA
>CAMAYW010000057.1 GCA_945862475.1 Bacteriovorax stolpii | reverse complement strand
AAGCAGAAAGCTGTTCCGATACTTATTAAAGTAATGAAAGAGAGTAAGTACCCTGTTCAGAATAGATGGCATGCGACTATGTTTCTTGCTCAAATTATGGGTCCTAAATCAGCACCCTTTATTGCTAAATTTACTGATCATCCTCACTGGATGATGAGAGTTGCCTCCCTCAAGGCCTTATTAGGATTAAAGCAAAAAGACTATTTAAGCGTGTATTCAAAATCTTTGACCGATGCATCTCTTATCGTAAGAGTTCAGGCCTTGGATAATATTTCACAAATGAAGCTTGATAAGCTTGCTCCCGATGTCTGGAGCATGATGTATGACCAGTCTAATTATACCGGTCAAAAGGGTTCTAGAAAAAGAACCTCGATTGTTAAAAGCATTATCCGTACAGTTGGTGATTTAAAGTATCATCATGCTAAAAAGCCTCTCGCAAAATTAATTCAAAAGCCGAAATACCAAGATTTAATTGAAGAGCTAGATTATTCTTTAGAGAAAATTACGGGTGAAATCTCGCCTAACTCTGTCGAGCAGCGAAGAAAGTTTTGGCAAAAACTTGCTATGAATTCAGCTTCAAAGAAAATTTAGAATTTTTACTTAGAGACCAGTTTTTTCAAGTTGCTCTTTTTCTCGAGCTTTATCAATTTCTTTTAGTTTGTTATCAGTCGCAATAAGTCTCTCTATTCTATAGAGAAGGGTTTTTTCCATAATTCCATCGGGACTTACTTCTTTCCAGCCTTGAAGAAAATCCTGCTCTACGAGCTGCCTTTTATAGATAGTGACTTTGGTGGCCTCCCTCGAGGCACGAAATCCTTTGACGACGTTCACAACGATTTTAAATTTTGCAGCCTTCACTGAATCTGAGGAGCCAAAGGAGTCAGCAAAATTCACTTCAAGGGTATTATCCATCCAACGCGTTTTAATAAATCCAGCTTCTTGATTTTGTTGAGCAATATCAAACTTTCTCATGACTGAGATGACGGCTTGCCAAGTTTGGTTATAGTCAGCTTTATAGACTTTCGATGGAATTTCGAGCTCTTCTGTCACTTGACGGAACTTTTCATAGCTAGCACAGCTATTTAAAAAGACGAGTGAGGTGATTAAAAGATAAAATTTCATGACTTTTATGTTATCAATTATTCAAATAAAAAGAAACTTTTTGGATAGAAACATGAACCATTCGAACCTGTTTACCCAAGTATTACTAACTGAAGCCAAGGCCATAGAGCAGGCGGCCCTTCGTTTTACTGAGGACAATGCTAAAAGATTGATTTCCGTTTATGAGTTATTAGCATCAACGGGTGGGAATTTAATTGTTTCTGGAGTCGGCAAATCTGGTCATATAGGCACTAAAATTGCTGCTACTTTTTCTTCTTTAGGGCTTCCTTCTTTTTTTCTTCACCCCACAGAGGCCATGCATGGAGACCTTGGGCGTGTAACAAAGTCTGATGCCATTATTCTTATTTCAAAATCTGGCACAACCGAGGAGCTTTTGAATATGCTTCCTTACGTACAGATCCCAACTGAAAGGATTATTGCTCTCGTGGGTAAAGTGGATTCTCCGATTGCTAGAAAATCAGGAATAATTATTGATGCCTCTGTTGAAAAAGAAGCGTGTATAAATGATCTTGCCCCCACGACTTCAACAACGGTCGCACTTGCTCTTGGGGACGCCATGGCCGTGCTTTATGAAAATGTCATGGGTGTTTCGAAGGAAAAATTTGCGGTTAACCATCCTGCTGGTTTACTTGGAAAATCCCTCTCACTCACTGTTGATAGGCTCATGATTGGAGCGATTGAGTGTCCAATTGTTAATGAAGCCGCTACACTTCAAGACGCTATCCTTGCTATGACACAGAAGCCAGTGGGGATGTGTGCCGTTATTTCTGGAAAAAATCTTTTAGGCATTTTAGTTGAGGGCGACATAAGACGAGCGTTTGCTAAGTCTGTAGATGCGATTAATGCCCCTGTTAAAGATATAATGACTTCAAAACCCACAACACTTCACTCTTCGACGCTGGCCTTTGATGCATTAAAAATCATGGAAAATCCATCTCGGCTTTTAAATGTCGCTCCAGTAGTGGATGATGGTATTTTTAAGGGTGTCTTAAGGCTTCATGATTTGTTTAAAGCGGGATTTAATTCTTCTTTATCCAAATAGTTCGCTCTTTGAGCCAGGCAATTAAAAAGAGAATCGTAAACAGTACTAAAAATAATAAAATACCGTATTGTTGATAGGGAGTTCCAGTTCCTTCCCCAATAGGCACATTGATATCTAGGATTCCTTCTTCATGAATGTTTAATCTCTTAGACTCTGATCCATCAGGATAAATGACCGATGTAATGCCAGTATTCGTACTTCGAATGATAGGGAGTTTAAATTCCAGTGCCCTCCAGCTTGATAAGAAAAGATGCTGATAAGGTTCTGCCGTTTTTCCATACCAGGAATCATTTGTGTGGTTAACGATGAGATGATTTCCTCCCCACTGATTTAAAAGCCCACGCATATAATTTGATTCCAAAATTTCATAGCAAATAGGAGTTACAAAACGGACTTTATCTTTTGTCTCCATAAGTGGAGTTCCCTCCCCACGAGCAAAGAGGGAGATCGCTGGGACAATAGAAACAATCTTAGAATTGAGAGGTCCAAAGGGGAGTGTCTCACCAAAAGGTATCAAAATATTCTTATGATACGCCGATTTTATTTTTCCATTTGAAATAAGTATGGAGGAATTAAAAACACTCTCTATGAAATCCATAGGTGATTTCGTTGGATCTTGATCATAGCCTCCAATCAGTAATTCAGCTTTGGTCTTCTCCTCAATGATTTTAAAAGTATCCTCAACAACAGTATCATGGCCAAAAAAAGTGTTTGGATGGGCGGTTTCTGGCCAAATAATAAGCTTAGGTACAAATCCATTGTCTGAGATAGAGAGTTGTTCATATTTCAAACGAATAGAATCATATGAATTTTGATCACCATGTTCAGATTGAATTTTTAGAAAATTACCAATATTCGCCTGAACAATTCTTACTGGTAGATTTTTGTCAGAATATTTTTCTTGAAGTGGGTTGAGGGAATTGATGAGAACAAATGATACAAAAATAATCCATACATAAGGTCGAAATTTTTTGAGAGCGAGCTGAGTATAGGTTTCAATTGAAACCCAATAGGTCATGAAGCTAAAACCGACAACTCCGAACACTGGAGTGAGTCCTAAGTAGGGCGCAAGATGGAGCCAGGGACTTCCTACATAAGAAGGAAATTGTTGAGGAAAATATCTTTCACTTAAAGTCATAATTAAAGCGGAAAGAAGAGTTCCTTTCTGAGAGTACCATGAGAATTCTGGCCGATATTTTTTCCAAATGGCATAAAGCCACCAATGTGGTTGAAGGATGAGTGAGAAAAACACGCCTAGTATGACTGAAATGAGATAGGGAAGTTGACCAAATTCTCTTAAGGTATGAGGTATCCAGTAGTAGCCAATAAGATTGAGTCCAAGATTAAAGATAAGAATATGAAGGAGTGTAGATTTAAAAGTGGGAGCGACTTCTAGCCTCCAAAGAAAAAATGGGAGAGCTAGAAACAATAAGGGAAACCACCCTCCACCCAAAAAATTTGGGTAACAAAACGCATAGAGCCCACCAGCTCCCAGAGTTAATCCTAGAGAAAGTAAAAGTGATTTCATCTCATGATTGTAGGTGATTTATTAACGGTTTGCTACAGCTCGAGCAGGAATCGAATCAAGTTTTTGGTTAACAGTGTCTGCAAGTTCAATCGCTTTACCTGCATCTAATTTCCCAGAACCCAAAATCTTACCTTCAAAGTTTTTTACTTTGAGTGAAGATGACAGAATAATGTTTTTAATTTGGTCAAATTTCATTTTTGGGTACTTTGATTTAATAAGAGCAGCGACTCCTGTGACAAATGCTGTCGCTTGAGAAGTTCCAGTCATGTATCCAGCGCCATTTCCTGGAATCGCTGAACGAATTCTATGTCCTGGAGCTGCGATATCAACAGTGTTTTTTCCGTAGTTAGATGAAGAGATAATGTTCAGTTCATCATCATGAGCACCAACTGTGATGATGTTTGATAATCCGTAAGAAGCTGGGTAGTAAGCATTGCGCTTTTCGTCAATATTTGATCTCTCGTTCCCTGCTGCTGCAATAACAAGGATTCCCTTCTTCTCAGCTTGTTTTAGAACACGTAGTTCCTCAACGGAAGCTTCCGGTCCTCCACCAGAGTAATTAATCACGTCAACGTTGTGATCAACAGCATATTGAAGGGCCTTAATTGTAGCATCAAGATTTGCTTGACCTGAAGCTTTTGGGTTGTAGTACTTCAGGGCCAATATTTTAACGTCTGGGAAAATTGATTTTACGATTCCGGCCACGTGAGTTCCGTGTCCGTGAGCATCAGTTGGAGCGAAAGTCACTTTCTCACCAGAAAAATCAACGCCAAATTGAGTGGAAGAAGCTCTCTTCCCTGGTACGTAAATATTCTTTTGAAGAAAAGCGTGATCACCTTGAATTCCTGTATCAACCACAGCAACGATAATTTCTTTGTTCTTTTTGAAACGCGACCAAGAATCTTTAAGATTAATAGAGGCCAGGTGTTTATCTGGGTCAATTCCCCAAGAAGCAAAACGAGAAATGAGAAGTTCTGGGTTATAAGCAAGACCCGCGGCGGATGCTAACCCGAGGTTAAGACTTAAAGCTAAAGAGAGGATCGTTTTAGCTACTCTTTTCATTCCCATTCCTTACCACAGTTTGAGATCAGTTGGTGAAGACCCTGTGCCTTCGTGTAAATAAGTAAAGCAAAGGTCCTGCCAAAAATGAGACTTGTCTTTTAAGGGGTTATGAGGGGAAAGGTGTCGAAAGTAGAGTGCAGTGTCTAATAAGTAGTCAAAAAAAAGGGTCCCGTTAGGACCCTTTTAAGATTTTGTTTTTACAATGATTAAGCTTGTCGCCAAATTTGAGATTCTTCTCTTTCTTTCTCCTCAGCATGAGTAATACAGAGTTCCGCCCAGGGTTGGTTCTCAAGTCTTTTGAGACTAATCTCTTCTTCACAATCTTCACAGTGACCGTAAGTCCCGTCAGAAACTTTCTCGAGCGCCATATCGATGCGTCTGAGTTTCGCAAATTCTCTATCACGAATAGTGCAAGAGAGTTGCTGTTGGATGAGGGATGAGGCGAGATCAGTTTCGTCGGAGAGGTCTTCCTCAGAAACATGTAAGTCCTCAGATTTATTTAATAAGCCCACATTTAAAATTTGCTGCCTATGTTTTAAGAGCAACTCTTTAAAGTGTTCGACTTTCTTTTTATCCACAGATCCTCCTCGGATACGGTATGCGGTTTTTAATTAAAATAATGCAGCAAGTAAAGCATTTGTCCCGCTCCTCTCTATTCTAAGAGTCAAGGACAACTCACTCAAGCGAGACGTTTTATCGGCAAATTTTTACCGAAAATTCAATTTCTTTGAATTATTACCCATTTTCTTTGTCCTAAGTTTGACAAATTTGCTTTCGAGTCGGTAACGTGAATTATTGTTTATTGTGTTTCTGAGGGGTTATGTTGCAAAGCGCAAAAGCTGATTCTGTTGGCCACATTCCATCTGGCCTTTTTATAGTTGCCGTAAGTGATCCATCTACTAAGTCTATTGATGGGTATCTAGCGAGCTGGATTCAACAAATATCATTCAATCCCTTAATGATTTCTTTGGCCATCAAGCCAGGCAGACCGGCCTATGACTTAATTAAGTCCGGGAAGAATTTTGCCATTAATATCGTAGGTGAACACGATAAAACCTATTTGAAACACTTTTGGAAAGGTTACGACCCACAAACAAATCCTTTTCAAGAGATCCCCCACGAGTTTGGTGAAAATGGCGGAGTCCTTATTAAGGGGGCCAAATCATCTATTGAGTGTAGGCTCGTTTCATCCGTATCGCCTGGTGACCATGAAGTTATTTTCGCTGAAGTTCTTGCCTCTTATTCCATGAACGAAGAATCAAAACCTATGGTCCACATAAGAAAATCTGGGGCCAGTTACTAATGCATTTTTTCCTTAATCTAAGACTCTATTCAGCTTTGAGTATTGGAACAATTTTGTTGTTGGTTGGGTGTGGAAAAAAACCAATTGATGACTCTGTCAAAGAAGTGATTCGTCCGCCTCAATCTCAAATTGATACGTATTTAGAAAAGCAAGACGTTAGTTGTGAGAATAATCAAGTTTGTCCTAACTATATAACGAAACTTGTAATCGTTAATGGTGACAAGTTTAATTTTTGCACGGGTTTTTTAGTTGATGAAAATACCGTTGCGACGAGCTCTTCTTGCTTACCGAACTTATTGAGACTTGCCGGTCAAGATTGTAGCCGAGATATTTTTTTCTTTTTCCCAAAATCTATAAATTTTCCGGCAGAAAGAGCGGGTTGTTTGAAAGTAAGAATGGTGTCTCAAAATGAAGACAAAGATCCCATTCTTTGGAGGGATGACGTTGCTTTTTTAGAGCTATCAAAACCCATGTACTTTAGACGAAAGGCACAGATTCTTAGAGAGGGAATTCTTAATAACAGAGAGTACACTACCTGGATGATTGACCAGCAGGACGGCTTTTCTGCGATCATCAAAAAATCGACATGTGAAGGTGTTCACAACAGTTACATCAACCCACTTGTATTAAACGAATCATCTCCCAATATGCTTTTTTCTGACTGCCCTGTAACTCGTGGAGGAAGCGGAGCTCCTATTATAGATATTAGAGGAAAAGTTCGGGCCATGATTTCTCAGAACATGGACCCTAAACTAAGAAGTTATTTGGAGTCGACGGGACTTCTTTTGCAGCCGCTTAAAGAAATGAGTCATGGGACGAATTTTGCTTGTGCCCCAACTCATGACGATGATGACATGCTGGAAGAAAGAGAATGTTTAAAAGATTTGGATTACTCGAAAGTTGATAGAGCACGATCTGAAATGCTTTCCACGAATCTCTTGTTTGCAGATTTAAAAAAGAAATATGAAGAGTCTATCCAGGGATTAAGTAAGTACGTTCAGTTTGGAGTAAAGCTTATTCCTAAGGGAGATATTCAGGAGACAGAAGTTTATCCAAAATGCTTTCGGCCCCTAGGTACTTGGTTAGAAAGTTTAGGAACGAATCGAAACACCTACGTAGAAGATATTCCCATAACTTCAAAAACATTTAAGAGGTCGATGGATTCTTTTGGAAGAGTTCTTGCAACAACCAATGAAGTGATTACAAAAACTACGATGGTTCAATTTTCATTAAAGAATTTAAGATCCAACAAGAAGTCGTCCATCCTTATGTGGGTGGATGGCGATAACAGTAACTTGAGAACTTTTCAGAACATCACTGACCAGTGCTCAAATTCACTGCTTTAAGTTTCTCCAACTTTTCCCTTTCCTAGCACTTGCTCTTCTCTGGTAGTCATCGACGGCACGGTTGTGATCCTCATAGGATTTTGAAAAAACGTGAGTCCCATCATTTTTACTTACAAAATATAAAAACTCATGATTTTCAGGACTAAGAACCGCCTTGATTGCCTCGAGACTTGGGTTCGAAATGGGTCCAACAGGAAGAGCAGGGATCTTATAGGTGTTATACGGAGTCTCCTCAAGAAGATCCGATTTTTTTATATTTCCCGTATAGCGAGACCAAATGCCGTAAACAGTTGTGGGGTCTGACTGAAGTCGCATCCGCTTTTTTAATCGGTTGGTGAAAACTCCAGCAATGAGTGGTCTTTCGATTTTGGCACCCGTTTCTTTTTCGACCACAGAGGCAAGAATGATCACCTGATGTTTATTTAAAAATGGATGAGAGAAGGTAAGTTCATTCGTCTTATTCTTAAAGAGCTCAACCATTGTTTTGACCACAGATTTTGCTGAAGTTTTGGGGGCAAAACGATAAGTCTCTGGGTAGAGGTATCCCTCTAAATTATTTGCTTCGATATTAAGCTCAGAAATGAATTCTGGATTTTTAGTTGCTTCAAGAAAATCTTTTTCTGAACATATTCCAGATTGCTCAACAAGTTTTGCAATCTCAAACATATTCTTCCCTTCTGGAATCGTTATCGTTGTGAGATTAGGTTGGCCATAGACAAGTGTCTTCGCCACATCCGTGAAGCTAGATCCTTTCGAAATAGTAAAGCTTCCAGCTTGGAATTTCGTCAAAATATTTTTGTATTTTGCATAATAGTGAAACATTCTTTTATCTGGAATAAGACCTTGATCAAAGAGACGTTGATTAATTCTTCCAAAAGTATCACCGTTTCTGACTTCAAAAATAGTATCTTCGCCTTGGTAGGTATGACGATGGACACTCCAAATGTAGCCACCAACAAATAGAGTCAAAAGAATCGGAATAGCGACAGTGCAAAAGATAAAGGCTTTTTTCATGCCTTAATTATAAATCATTTTCTCGTTTCTTGCGGCGAATAAAATCTTCCAAAATAATCGATGCAGCAACTGCATCAATTTGTTTCATGTCGACTTTAAAATTATATCGAGGGGAATTCTTCATTCTGGATTCAGCCTCAAAGGTAGAGAGAGTTTCATCCTGCTCTTCTATAGGTAGACTGAAATGCTCTTTTATGAATTGAATAAAACCTTCTGCCTTGGTTGTTGTGGATGTTTTTTTTCCATCCAGAAGGTGGGGAAGTCCAATCACCAAAATTTCAATCATTTCGTCTTGGATGATTTTTTGAAGCTCCTTAACTACAGCATCGCTGGATGTGTTGGCGATTCTTCCATAAGGAGAAGGAAATGGATCACGATTAACGCAAAAACTTGCGACACCAATAAATTTTTCACCGAAGTCGAGGGCCAGGATATTTTTTAAATTGAGTTCATGCTGAGGAGGCAGTTGGAATTCTGACATGGAAAAAATTTATCCCAGTTGAGGGAGTCCGTCAAAAAGAGGAAGCTGGGAATCTTTTGAGTCTTCAAATTTTACACCTACGCCTAGAAGCCTTACTGGTCTTGGATCCATAGACCACCTTTCAATAAAGAGGTAGAGAAAATTGTCTTCATCAAAAGGCATCTGTCTTTCAATCGTTGTTTGTTTAAAATCAAAATATTTAATTTTTACATGAAGGGCTTTAATTTCTTTATCGGTAAATTCCCTTAGAGTTTCTCGAACTTCTTTTACCATCTCACTTATGCGTTCTTTCATTTCTTCAACGTTAGAAATATCCTCGGCGTAAGTTTCCTCTGTTCCTAAAGATTTTCTTTCGTATTCTGTTTCAACCTCCCTGAAATCGATTCCTCGACAAAAATCAAAAAGCATCCAACCGTATTTGCCATAAAAACTTACTAATTCTTCTCGAGTAAAGGATTGAAGATCCAAGCAAGTTTTTATACCTCGCTCATGCATCGATTTCGCAGTCACCTTTCCCACACCCCATAGCTTTTCTACAGGAATTCTTTTAACAAAGTCATAGACCGCCTCTGGCGGCACAGTTAATTGCCCATTGGGTTTATGAAAGTCACTGGCCATCTTAGCGATGAGTTTATTGGGGCCAATTCCAGCTGAAGCAGTGAGGCCACCTGTTGTGAGAAAAATTTTTTCTCTTATCTCTTTGGCGATGAGAGTAGCCGAATTATTAAGAATAGAGCAGTTTGTGACATCCAAATAAGCCTCATCCCATGATAGGCCCTCAACTAAAGACGTGTACTGATGAAAAATGCTAAATACCTGATCTGAAACTTCTTTGTATTTTGACATCCGCCCAGGTACCACGACGAGGTTTGGGCAGAGTCTTTTTGCCAGCGCTGTAGGCATGGCCGACCTTACTCCATACTTTCTCGCCTCATAATTTGAGGTTGAGATAACT
>CAMAYW010000056.1 GCA_945862475.1 Bacteriovorax stolpii | reverse complement strand
TCATAAACCCTCGATAAAATACCAAAATAAATCGAATAAATTCAAATTACTTTAAGTTGTTCGATATATCAAACACAAATTCTTTACCACTACAAAAACCAGTAAATACAAAAACTTAAGTAAAAAACTAAAGACTCTACGAAGAAGTGTCGAAAGAAAAAATCTGAATTATAAACTTGTGAGGTCTAAGTGAGATTTAAAAACTTTTACTTTCTAGCTGTTATAGCGATGTCTTCCCCAATGGTTTTGGCCCAAGAGGATAGGGATTTTGGAGACCTCGTTCCCGAGAACCATTTTTCCATTACTCAAAAGAAATCAACCTTAAAAGACGGTGCTGACATTTCAAACTTTGAACTTAAATCGACTCCTCAAAAAGATGAGTTCATTTACAAAGTTAACAATGTAAGAGCACCTAGGAAAGTGTTTCAAAAAGCAAGTTCCAAGCTTACCGTTGAAAAAACAGAGGGTAAGATTTCTAGAATTTCAAGCGTCGCTTATGGATCAACAGAAGACAACAAAGGGGCACATACCGTTCAGACGACCTCTTTAGGAGTGGATGGAAAAGTTAATTCACTTTCAAATTGTCAACAAGGCTACAAATTAGGCTGGTTTAGCTACAAAAAAGATAAATCTGATCTTGAGTGTTTAACGGTGAATAAAGATGTTTGTTCGTACTTGGAAAAAAATGAAATCAATGATGAACTTTTAGAAAAGGTTAAAAACTGTTCCGATATTTTAGGAAGGTTTAGCACTCATCAAGAGAAACTCGAAAACTTAACGAAAGGTGATCATCGTGAAAATTTAAAGGCAATGGAAAGACTCAACGGAAATCTTTCTAACATAAAGAATTTCTACGACATGTCACCAAAATCCCTGGATGATCTCTCTCATGTCGTTCAAGGATACAAGGCTGCTTCTGAGCAATGTCAATTTTTGAAAGAAAAAAATTACATTCGAGAGGGAGTCGTTCAAGAATCTGATACAAAAAAATCAGGAACGAGTGGTCAATAAATAACTCTAAAGTCATCTTAAAAAAACTCACGTTACTTCAAATCTACGGTAACGTGAGTTTTTTTTCCATCTTCTGAATAAACTGAAAATCCATCTGATCTTCTTTCAAACATCACTTTCGCCGGAAGATAAATGGGTGAAATGAACCTAGCATTAATGTTCAAAGGGTAATCGAATTTATTAAATTCTGACAGACCTCTAGCGACTGTCCACATTCCATGGATAATAGCACTCTTGTGGCCCATCATCTTTGCAGTGAGATTAAACATATGAATGGGGTCAATATTTAATGAAACTAAGCCATATTTGGCCCCAAACCCATTTGGGATTGTCCAAAAAATATGACTCGAAGTGATTTCATCTCGTTTTTCATTTTTTCTTATTTTCGTTTTTAATTTTTTAAAAGCGGTTGTGATACTTATCCAACTAAGCTCATTGTTAATCCACAATTCTGTTTTAAAATCTATTTCGACTCCGGTCTCCAAAATTCTGTAACTATCCACCGACATTTTGGCGAGCCACGTGCCATGCGCTAAAGGTTTCAAACAATGAATTTTTTCAGTCTTATGAATGAGTCCAAATGGTGGAAAGGGAAATTTCTTATCATTCACAATAGAAAATTGTAAATGAGTAATCAGGGCATATGGAAAAAGTGGAGGGATCTCTTCGCTCTTCCATTCAATTAATTCCATGTATCTTACCAATTTATTTGAAGAGAAAGTGACTTGAGCGCTACACTCAACTTTTTCCAACTGGTGAAATTCTTCTAGATTGAATTTTTTTTGAGAATTTTTTATTGATCTAATAAAATTAAACAACATTGAAGAATACATAAAAACCTCTAAACACAGAAGATTACAATCTGAAGGATAAAGCTATGACTGAAAAAAAATTACCACTCGAATGTTTTTATCATATGGAATCAAAATTTCCAAATCGGACTTACCTTCGGCAACCTTTGAATGGTGAATGGATTGACTTTAGTTGGAGTGAGGTTGGAGTCCAGGCAAGGAAATTGGCCGCATCAATAATCGCAATGAAATTACCTCCCAAAAGTAATATCGCCATTCTTTCTAAAAATTGTGCTCATTGGATTATCACCGATCTCGCCATTTGGATGGCAGGGCATGTATCGGTTCCCTTGTACCCTACTCTGAGTGCTGAGACGATTCAATATGTTCTGGAACACTCTGAGGCTAAGCTAGTGTTCATTGGAAAACTTGATTCTTGGAAAAGTCAAAAAAGTGGTGTCCCTGATAACATAAAAAAAGTTCAATTCCCTTTTTGGAAAAATGAGGGTTGTTCAAGTTGGGATGAATTTTTAGCGGATCACTTACCATTAAAAGAAAATATTTCTTTGAATCCGAATGATTTGTGCACGATTATTTATACTTCGGGAACAACAGGAAATCCAAAAGGTGTTGTCCACACTTTTAATAGCGCCACTACGCATATTAGACAAGCATTGACGAAATTGAATCTTACAAAAGAAGATCGATTTTTCTCATATCTTCCTCTCTCTCACGTTGCTGAAAGGTTACTTGTTGAAATGGGCTCCATTTATAGCGGGGGAACGGTTTATTTTGCGGAATCTCTAGATTCATTCAAAGATAATCTAGTATTTTCTAAGCCTACTATTTTTCTTGCAGTTCCAAGGATCTGGCTTAAATTTCAACAAGGTATTCTAGGAAAATTGAATCAAAAAAAATTAAACCTTCTTCTTTCAATCCCTATCATTAATGGACTCATCAAGAAGAAATTACAAAAAGCCTTGGGTCTCAATGAGGTTCGATATGCCGTTACCGGTGCAGCAGCGATTTCCAAAGAACTTCTTCTTTGGTTCGACAAAATTGGTATCCCCATTCTAGAGGCATACGGAATGACAGAAAATTTTGGAGTCACTTGTCTCTCACTTCCCGAAGCAAAAAAATATGGGGCCGTAGGAAAACCTTTTGAACCAAATACCACTGTAAAACTAAGTTCAGAGGGAGAGATTCAATCAAAGTCCGAAGCTAATATGTTAGGCTACTTTAAAAATGAGGAGAAAACAAAAGAGATGCTAGACAATGAAGGTTGGCTACACTCTGGAGATAAAGGAGAATTTGATTCTCAACACTTTCTGAAAGTCACTGGACGAGTCAAAGATGCCTTTAAAACCTCAAAAGGGAAATATGTAACACCGACAAAAATTGAGGGTTACTTTGAGATGTGTGAAATTGTAGAGCATATTTGTGTGTTGGGTTCAGGACTGCCTGCGCCGATTGCTGTTGTTATTCTGAATGAGATGGGAAAAAAATCTGATGAGAATTCAATTCAAAAACATTTAGAACTTGCTCTAGATACAGCAAATTCAAAAATAGAGGAATATGAGAGAGTCAGCAATGTGATTATACTTAAGGATGAATGGAGTATTGATAATGGACTGTTGACTCCAACTCTAAAACTTAAACGAAATATCGTTGAACAAAAGTATGCTCCTCAAATCCACCAATGGTCTGAAAATAGAAAAAAAATTTTTTGGAGTTAATGAAAATAGAATTGATTCAAAAGAGAGTCATTTCTCTCTTTTGAATCATATTTAAATTGAATTTATTTTTAAAAGTGTAAAAACATCTTCTACTCTTGGAATACTTAATATGAGATCAATTGCAATATCCATCATTCCTTTAGTTCTTATACTTCCCTCTAGATAAACGACTCCATCTTTAACATTTACCTCAATATCGCTCGCATCAACTTCTAGACTATTTAATAACACCTCAGAAACTCTTTCCTTAAGTTTTGCATCGTTTTTTATTAAGTATCCGCTATCATAATTTTTTATATCCCGGTTCCAATCAGTTCCCGCACTACCAATTGATAAGTCAGAGTCTCTTGAAGGCGCACTTCGGTCAGGGTGATTGTCACCATAAGATTCGCCTCTTTCAGGAGATAACTTTATTTCATCCAGATGAAATTCATCATTAAATGGAATATCAGTAACGCCACCAGGATGTTGATCTCTATCCAAACTTCGCATTCTAGAATTATCATATTGATCACTAAAACCACCGGGACCAAAATTACCCTTTACTTGTTTCGGATCATAGGACTGAGTACTCTTAGGCATAAATCCTCCATCATAAAAGTGGCCACCTGTTACAGTGGCCACCTCAATCGTCCAGACGTCTTCCGGGAATCCCGGATAGAAATCCAGAACGACTAGTCCATGCTAACCAATGGTCATGATTGTTTGAATTTATTTAAAGTGAATTTTGGCCTAAGAGATAAAGAAAGGAAGAAAAAAAAGGCCGCTCCAAAGAGCGGCCTTGAGGAAACTATTTTTTTACGTATTGAGTACAAACATTTTCATAACCACAGGTCGTCGTGTAGAGAGGACCATAACAATAGTGTCCACCATAATAACCACCATTGTACGGATCATAATACCCAGTATTGTAATACGGACAATTGTTATAAGTGTTACAAACATACTGGTTCTCCCAAGCAACACAAGTATGGTTGGCATCCCACCAAATCGCATAACCAATCACTGCTGCTAAGATTAAACCGATAGCTGCTGGTAAAATGATTTGACCGTTCCAGCTAGCACCACGAGAGTACAAATCTTTCGTTGATTCGTTAATAAGCTTTATAAGGTCATCATTCGTTAGGTTCTTACCCATTAAACTGAGTTTTAATTTCATTGCATCAACAAGTGCCTTATTATTTGCTCTCTTATTAACTAAAGTCATGATTTGATCCTGTGAAAGACCATCATTTTTTATGAGCTTTTCTACACTAGAAAAAAACTCTTGAGTTTTTTGATTGTAAAACGCTTGGTCTTTTTGATCCCACTCAACACTTAAAGAGTAGTGATAATCATCAAGAACTCTTTCAAGCTCTTGAACAGTACCCGTGCTCGCTAGAACATTAAAAGAAAAACAGAAGGCGACGAAGAGAGAAAGAAATCTCATCTGAATACTCCTTATGGAAAATTAATACTTATTGTCATAACAAATGAAATGCAGCCTGAAAATAGGAGATTAATAACATCGGACGTCGATCCAAGCACTTAAAATCACATAACAAATTCTTCCATCATTCCAAAATCATGCTTAAACAAATGACCTTATGGTGACATTTTGTCCCTAGCTCGAAAAATAAGTCTTAAGGCCCTTTAGAAAATAGAAGGATGCATAAAACGACAGCCCCATTAAAAAGAGAAAAAATACAAAAATGGAAAGAATGAAAACTTGGGAAATAAAGCGTTGCTTGTTGGGAGACTCTTTATATTTTTCCAGAAGTTCAAGGTTTTTATTATTTGCCCTCCACACGAAATCAAAAATGTTGCCCACAATGGGGATCATATCCACTAAGTTTTCAAGCAGAATATTGACTAACATTCGCGTAAGGACAAAAGGACCTACTCCCATGAGATAAGCGAGAAAGATAATATAGAGAGAAAGAAGTGTCGTAACGACATCACCTATTCCAGGAATAAGACCTAAAATAGGATCAAGACCAAATTTGATCCCAAAAGGCCCAGTGAACTTTGAATCCAGAAAAGAACTTATTTTTTTAATGCTTCTTTCATGTTGAGTGTTCACTTTCTCGTTTTCCATTTTAAAAATGCCGAAGGCAAAAGAACGAGAGTTAAAAATGTTGAACTTAGTAGACCACCAATAACAACCGTTGCCAGAGGCCTTTGAACTTCAGCCCCCAAGCCTGTATTGATCGCCATTGGAACAAAACCTAGTCCGGCCACAAGAGCAGTCATTAGCACAGGTCTCAATCTTGAAAGAGTTCCCTCCTTCACATGCTCCATCCAAGAGAGTCCTTCTTTTTTGTGAAGAAGGACATTCATAAGTACGAGGGAATTAAGTAAAGCAATTCCAATCAGAGCAATGAATCCAACTCCAGCTGATACACTAAAATTTAAACTCCTAAGAGAAAGTGCAAAAATTCCTCCAACTCCCGCAAATGGAACAGAAGAAAAAACTAAAAGAGCAGGACCAAGGCCACCGAATACTCTTAAGAGGACAAGAAAAACAGCAAGAAGAGTAAGGGGCACTATAAGCATAAGTCTCGCATTCGCTCTTTCCATATTTTTAAACTGGCCACCCCAATGAGTTTCATATCCAGGGGATAAACCCAACTTTTTTTCAATTTTATTTTTAGCTTCAGCGACTAGACTACCAATATCTCGATCTGAGACATTGATTGAAATCGCTGAGTATCTTCTCCCCCATGATCTAGCAATAGTTGTGACCTTTTCCTCACTTGAAACATTCACGACTTTCTCTAAGGGGATTGTTCCTCCGAGTGGAAGTTCTATTGAAAGTTTATTCATGACTTGGGGGTCATCTCTAAGGCTCTCATCTAAATGGACAACAATTGGAAACTTGATATTATTTTCGATGAAACTTCCTACTTCTTTACCGGCCAGAGAAAATTCAACCGCCTTATTCACTTCATCTATCGTTATACCGTACATCGCAAGTTTATCGAAATCTGGAACAATATCTAAAACTGGACCTTGCCTTAGTGCCGTTAGTGGATCTTGTTCAATACTTTCAACACCTCTTACTGGTGATAAAATTTCCTGAGCTTTTTCACCAAAACTAAAAAGAGATTTCAGATCAGGACCTATAATTCTTAAACTCAAATCTGCCCTTGAGCCCTCAAGCATTTCATTAAATCGCATAGCAATCGGCTGAGTTGCAGAAACTTCAGTTTTGGGAAAATTTTTCTCAAGCTCAATTCTCATAGCATCGATCAAATCATCCTTCGTCTTAAATCGCCATTTTGATCGATCTTTCTCTAGAATAAGGAACGTATCAGCGAGATTAATGCCCATAGGATCAGTTGCTGACTCAGGAGTTCCCAAACGTGCAAAAACTTCTTTAATCTCAGGAAATTTAAGTAACGTTTTTTCTGCCTCTAATTGTTCTTTAACGGAAGCAGTAATACTAATTCTTGAATTCCTAGTAAGGCCTAATACACTATCACCTTCATCTAATTCAGGAATAAAATCTGACCCTAATCTCGTTCCGAGAAAACCAGCTATTAGCAATAAAATAAAGGCGCCGATAAAAAAAGGCTTGGGTTTTGTTAATCCAGTATGAAGAACTGGCAAAAAAACATTTTTAGCTTTTTTAAAAAGCCAAGTGTCATGATCATCCAAATGATTTAGTGGCTTTAAAAACAATTTCGCAAGTATAGGCATCACAAATACAGCTAGAACGAGCGAAGCTGCTAGAGCGAGTAGTACCGTGATAGCCATTGGTCGAAACATTTTCCCCTCAACTCCTTCAAGAGTTAAAATGGGAAGATAAACTGCCATGATGAGGATAATCCCGGCCACCACAGGGCCCATCACTTCCTTCGAAGAAGTTTCAATAAGTTCATCTTGGTCAAGATGATGATTTAACGCCATATGAGCAAGAATAGATTCAATCACCACCACAGAACCATCCACAAGGAGCCCAAAATCAATCGCCCCCAAGCTCATGAGATTACCTGTAATCCCTAAAAGATTCATTCCCCGAACTGCGATGAGCATTGAGAAAGGAATCGCCATCGTTACAATTAAAGCAGCACGTGGATTCCCTAATAATACCAGTAAAACGAGAATAACGAGGACGGCCCCCTCAATAAGAGAAGTGCTCACCGTTTTAATCGTACTGTCGACCAAAAATTTTCTCGTATAAAGAGGAATAAACTTTACTCCCTCAGGAAGTTTTAAATCTTTTATTGCCTCTTCAATTCCTAAAACAACACTTCGTCCATTTGATCCAATTCTCATGAGAACAGTCCCTAACACTGCTTCTTTCCCTCGATGAGTCGCCGCTCCTACCCTCAGAGAATGCTCAACCTTAACAGTTCCCACATCAGAAACAAGAATGGGTTTTCCAAGTGGGGAGATACCTAATGGTAATTTTGAGATTTGATCAAGAGTTGTTAATCCAGGATGAGTTCTTACGATAACTTGCTCATTATGAGCTTGTATATATCCACCACCAGCTCCGATACCTAAAGATTCAAGTTTCGTCATTAGTTGATTGGTAGATAATCCAAATGACTCAAGTTTTTTAGGAATAAAATTTATGTGAATCTGCTTAACGAATCCACCATTGGAATCAATATCTGCTACACCCGCTACTCTTTTAAAGTGGGGCTTAATTAAAAAATCTTGAATAGTTCTTAGTTCAGTTAATCTTTCGAGCTCAGTCAACTGACTAAGTTTTGACCCCTTCTCAACGTCAAGAGTATACATAAAGACTTCACCAAGCCCAGTCGTTATGGGGGCCAGTTCAATATTTGCACCTGGTGGCAGAGTGGTACCATTAATTCTTTCCGAAACCTGTTGCCTTGCCCAGTAAATATCTGTTCCCTCTTCAAAAATTAACGTAATTTGTGCCAGACCAAATTTAGAAATAGAGCGCATATCATGAAGCTTTGGAATTCCCGAAAGTTCAATTTCTAAATTTCTCGTTATTTGAAGTTCTATATTTTCAGGATCGAGTGCCTTCGTTTTTACATTTACCTGAACTTGAACATTGGTAATATCTGGAACGGCATCGATAGCAAGATCTTTTATTCCGGCAGCAGACCATAACATGATTGCCAGAGTAACAAGAAGTATCGTTATTTTGTTTCGTAGAGAAAAAGAAACAATTGAATGAAGCATAATTAAATCTCAGGTTCCTTACCAATCAGTAAGTTTAAATTTGATATTGAGGAAATATAAGAAACTCTTGAAAAATAAATTTGATCTATATTTTCATGAACCTGTGAATCAATCTGAAGAAAAGTAAGGGCATCAATTAGACCTTTTCTAAAAGATTCTTCTGCATCGTAGAACTTATTTTCCATTTGTCCCAAGTTGTTAAACTTAAAAACGTCAATTGCTTTCTTACTTGCCTCAAACTGAGAAAATAATTGATGAATAAGGGATGACAATTGATCTTTTTCAAAACGATGAAAAGCATTCGTTCTATTTTTTTCTGCCTTGGCCACTTCAACTGAGTACTGCCCATAATCCAAAATAGGAATGACCACAGCAACCTGTCCATGATAAAAGTGGTTCACGGGGGCCACATTTTCTTGACGATAATTCACTCCGACTAAAATATCTGGTCTTGCCTCAAGTCTTGCCTGTTGAATTTTATTTTCCGCAAGTGAAACTTCTAATTTAATTTGTTTGAATCGAGGACTATCTTCTAATAAATGAACATACTCGTTTCTTGATAGGGCCTCAGGAAGTGAGGCCAATGGAAAACTGACTTTATCAAATGAGGAGTTGGTAAAAACTTTCAGATCCCACATCAAAGCTTCTTTTCGAGCTTGCAGATCAATCATCGTCTTTTCCATAAGATTTATCTGAGATTCAATTAAATCACGATCTGCTTTTTGTTTTGGTGAGGCCTGGGGTCTTACACGAAGAGAATTCTCGATGAGGGAAAATCTTCTTTTTCTTTCCGAATAATGCGCCTCCAATTCCTGCAAAGCTGCTAATTCTGCGACGTTAATGTAAATACGATGAGAAATTTGGAGTTTTGCTTCTTCTTTCGAAATTTGGGCGATTTTAAGTAAAAACTCTTGGGCCTCAATTCTATTTTTTCTTTTCCCTGGCCAGGGTAATGGTTGACCTAGAGTAAAATCAGTAACAGCACCAGATTGCGTGCTCGATTTTAAAGAACCACCTTGGAAAGTAAAAATGGGGTTACTAAGAATACGGGATTGTTTGAGAAGATTTTCAGAAGCAACTAAATTAAGCTCTTGCCCTCTTAATTGAGGAGAATAACTTTCACCTAATTTTATTAGGTCAGTAATCGAGAGCGTCTTTGCAAAACAACCTGAGATAGACATTAAAATAATAAAAATATTCATGTCTGAATATGTCTCAAAGAAAAGACGCTTTTTACAGGATTTATAGGCTTAATTTCGAAAATCGGATAACA
>CAMAYW010000055.1 GCA_945862475.1 Bacteriovorax stolpii | reverse complement strand
AGTTAGCACTAAGACGTATCCTTAATGTTCCTAATCGTGGCGTTGGATCTATCACATTGAACAAAAATCTAGAGAAGGCTCAGGAACAGAAAAGGCATCTCTATCAAGTTTTAGCCGATGAAGAAGAACACGAGGGAATTAAAAATTTTATTGAAATCATAAAAAAATATCAACGTGTCTTTAATGAGCAATCTCTTTTGGGGGCCGTTACAAATCTAATTGATGAATTACATTACTATGACTTCATTGATAAAAGTTATGACCAAGTTAAACTGGCCGCAAGAAAAAAAGATGATGTTAAAAACTTCCTTCTCACTGCTGATCGATTTCAAGATAGATACCAAGAAGAGGCCACATTAAAAAACTTTGTTGAAAGACTTCTACTCGCTGACTCTCAAGATACTCAAGCACCTGGTGAGGGATTTAAAAAGAATGAAGTCACCCTTATGACCTTGCATGCCTCAAAAGGTCTTGAATTTGATTATGTTTTCTTAGCTGGAATGGAAGAAGAACTTCTTCCCCATAAAAAAACAATTGTGGAAAATTCCGATATCAATGAAGAAAGACGTCTCTGTTATGTAGGCATTACAAGAGCAAGAAAAAAACTTATTATGACCTTCGCCAAAGAAAGAAAAATCTACGGTAAAATGATACCCCGTTTTAAATCTAGGTTTGTAAATGAACTCGTCCACTGCTATAAAGAACTTGATCGCACTAATTTTGGAGACATGAGCGAAGACGAAGTAAAAGACTTTAAGAAAAGCTTTTTCGGGAATCTCATGGATAGCTTAAAAGAATGAAAATTTTTGATATTATTACACAATTTCATAACTGGCTTTCTGATAAAGACTTCATTTGGTGGCCTTTTTCTTTTTTAAAACCTTCACCCAATGAAATCATGACCTTTCAGCTAACGACCTACATGACATTATGTTTTGGCGGTCTTGCATTTCTTATGTTTTCTATCATGGCGATCATGAATAATGCATTTAACTTTAGTTATGGCGCCTCAGTCTTCTTTTCTTGTTTTGGCGGATTTTTCATTTGGTTTAATGTCGTCACAAAGCCTCTGTGGAATCGCCGCGCTCGAGCTCTAAAGAAATAGAAAAAGGCCATCCATGGCCTTAATGTATCCATCCTTGGAAGACCTCTTCCTGACGGTCAAAATCTATTTTTGAGATGATTCTTGAATGAGTTCAGTTCCTGAAGTGAATCCAGTGATCGTGTATCCTCTTGGAAGATAAAGTCCAAGAGTAAGAAATGAAATGAGAATATCTTGTGGATTTTTGTGTTCGTAAATAATGAGCTTTGAAATGCCATCAAAACCCGCTCCCTTCACTTCTTCATCTACATAAACGACATGCTCTTCTGGTTCAACTCCCCAAAAATAGAAATCACGATGGCCAACAATAGAAACTTCCTTCTGATGATTTGGATTTCCTTCGAATGATACAGGAACAGATTGATTGGATCTAAAATGTATTGTCGTACATCCAGATAAAATAAATAAAGAAATAAAGATATTTTTCATATCCTTTAATTCTTTATTTCGTTAAACGACTTGTCAAAAATTATTTTTAGCTATGTTTAAACGTCGGTTTCTTTTTATCGATCATTCCGTCGAGCGCACTAAAGTGGTCCGATGATCGTTGAGTAATTCCCTGATAGGCGGCCATTAATTCTAGATGAGAAATTAAATCATTCTGATAAGCGTGAGTGACTGATTTCTTTGTCATTTGTAGAGCAATCGGAGGAAGAGAAGAAAGTTGATCCGCCAAATCTTGCGTTGTTTTTCGAAGCTCTTCCGGTAGGACCACTTGATTAACAAGTCCGATTTTTAAAGCTTCTTCTGCTGAAATATTTTTACATGTTAAAAACATTTCCATCGCTTTTCCAAATCCAATTAATCGAGTGAGAAAAAAAGCACCTCCATCACCTGGAACGAGTCCCACTCTCGCAAACGTTTCCGCAAAGACGGCATCAGTAGAAGCGATTCTTAAATCACACATAGCTGCTAAATCGCAACCAGCTCCAATAGAAGCTCCATTAACCATCGCAATCAGTGGAGTTTTCAACTGAGAGACTGTTATTGGAATTTGCTGAATACCGGCCTGATAGGCCTCTCTAAGTTCATTGGATTCGCCAGAAAACATCCCTGTTTTTCCTCGCATCGCCTTTATATCACCACCAGCGCAGAAATTTTTTCCTGCTCCTGTTATTATGATGACTCTTATCCCATTATCAATATCAGCATATTTTAGTACTTCCACCAGAGCAGAAACCATTCCACTTGAGTAAGCATTACTCGCTTCTGGTCGATTTAATGTGATCCACAGTGAATGATTCACTTTTTGAACAATAAGATCCTCAAAATTTTTTAAATAAAAACTCATATCTTTCCTGTATTCAAATAAGCTCTTAAAAACTTTGATTCAGTTGGTCTGTTAATTTTTTCAAGAATAAATTGAGAAGCAGCTGCCAATTTTGAGATATCAATCCCCGTATCTAGGCCCTGTGAATGCAATAAGTACCAAACGTCTTCAGTTGCCACATTCCCAGTGGCCCCTTTGGCATAAGGACATCCACCAAGGCCACCGGCCGAAGAATCAAATGTCGTAATGCCTTCTTCAAGTGAAGCGTAAATATTTGTGAGGGCCATCCCTCGTGTATCATGAAAATGCATCGCTAACTTTCCAATAGGAAATTCAGTTTTAAGGACTCTTATGAAACTTCTAACCTGCTGAGGTACGGCAACGCCAATAGTATCCCCAACCGAAACTTCATAAACACCCAAATTAAAAAGTTTTTTAGTAACAGATAATAGCTTTTTAACATCCATTGCCCCTTCATAAGGACAACCAAACGCCGTTGAGACATAACCTCGAACCATGACGCCATCATTTTTAGCAGCCTCAACAACTTCTTTCATACGCTCGAAGCTTTCTTCAATCGTTGCATTAATATTTTTTTTGGTAAAAGAATCTGAAGTTGCAGTAAAAATAGCAATCTCTTTTACCCCAAGAGCTTTTGCTGTTTCATATCCTTTTAAGTTTGGTACAAGACATGGAAAACTAACTCCCCTGTCAGATAATTCATTTTTTATTTTTGTAAAAAGCTCTGTTGCATCCGCCATCTGTGGAATCGCGGGAGCTTTCACAAAGCTTGTCACCTCAATAGATTTCAATCCACTTTCTACGAGTGAAGAAATAAATTGAAATTTATCTTCGGTAGAAAGGATGGTTTTTTCATTCTGTAATCCATCACGAGGACCGACCTCGACGAGTCTAATCATTCTTGAACCTCAGCGAGAGTGACTCCACCTTGAACAAGTTCTCCAACTTTATAGCGAATCTCTTTTATTGTCCCATCTTTATCAGAACGGATTGAATGCTCCATTTTCATCGCTTCCAAAATAAGTATTGGCTCACCTTTTTTAACGAGTGATCCAACTTCTTTTAGAATTTTAAAAATTTTACCAGGCATCGGAGATTTAAGCCCACCAGAGACGTTACCCGATTTCTTTAATTTCTTTCCTTGAGCGGAGCCGATGGCCTCTTTGCCATTTGAAAAAATCATCGAATCTCCGTCCCTATTAGGAGAGCTGACTGCCGCTTTAAATCGTCCACCATTATCAAGGACTAAAAATTCACCATCTCTAGAGATCAACATGTAGAAATGTTTTTTCCCATTAAGAGTAAAACTGACTGAATCCCCTTTGTGAGAAAAATCTTGAACCTTAATTTCTTGTCCATTAACGAAAAAAGTCTTTTCCATAATTAATTCCTAAATCCAATAAGTTCAGTCCACGGATTCTTTAACACTTCACTTGATCCAATCGAGGAAGTTTTTTTCACACTAAAAGTCAAAGCTGCGATGAGATCGGCCAGATCTTGATCAGAATGGACTTTGGGTTCAAGCTCAGTTTTGTGATCAGGGATAAAATGGGTGTGAGTGAAGCCCGCCACAAAATCTTTGTGAGCGAGAATTCTCTTTAAATAATCTCGATTCGTTTTAACACCTAGAAAAAGTACTTCATCCAGACTATGAATACTTTTTGAGATTGCTATTTCCCTCGTCTCTCCCCAAACAACGAGCTTTGCGAGCATGGGATCATAGTTTACTCCGACTTCAGTGCCATCAAGAAAACCGCAGTCAAGTCTTACATCGCGTAAAGTAGGTGTTCCGATGCGATCAATTTTTCCAATGGAGGGCATAAAATTCTGATCCGGATCCTCAGCATAAATACGGCATTCGATCGCTTGCCCTTTCTGCTTTATATCTGATTGCTTAACGGGGAGTTTTTCTCCTTCTGCAACAAGGATTTGATATTTTACGAGATCATGACCAGTCACCATTTCTGTAACAGGATGTTCAACTTGAAGTCTCGTGTTCATTTCTAAAAAATAAAATTTACCATCAGGCGAAAGAATAAATTCAACCGTACCCGCTCCCCTATAATTAATCCCTGAAGAAATCTGGACAGCTGTTTCGCAAATCTTTAGTCTCAATTCCTGAGTCAGATTGGGAGCTGGTGTTTCTTCAACAATTTTTTGATAGCGCCGCTGAATGGAACACTCTCGTTCAAAAAAATGTAGGTGATTCCCATGGGTATCTGACATTAATTGAACTTCAATGTGCCTAGGGTTTACGACATATTTCTCAATAAGTACTTTATCATTTGAAAAAGACTTGAGGGCCTCAGACTTTGCTCCACTTATGGCCTCCTCTAGTTCACTATCTTGGTGAACAATTCTCATTCCCTTTCCACCACCACCTGCGGAAGCTTTAATGAGAACTGGATATCCTATTTCTTTTGCTTTGGAACACAAGAAGGACAATTCCTGATTGTCTCCATGATAACCTGGAATCATGGGGATACTTATTTTCTCAAGGGCCTTTTTTGATCCTATCTTGTCACCCATAAGAGTGATCGATTCAGGAGTTGGGCCGATGAAAATAATTCCGGCGGACTCAACCATGGTAGCGAATTCAGTATTTTCCGATAAAAATCCATAACCAGGATGAATGGCATCGGCGTTTGCTTTTTTCGCCGTTTCAATTAATTTTACTTTATTTAAGTAAGTATCCTGTAGAGTCCCTGACCCCAACGAATACGATTCATCAGCAAATAATGCATGAGGAAGATTTTTATCATCTTCAGCATACACAGTCGCTACTCGAATCCCCATTTCTTTTGCTGTTTTTAAAACTCTTAGAGCAATTTCTCCGCGGTTAGCGACAAGTATCTTTTTTATTTTCATTTTTTCATCCATGCTGGTTTATCTTTTTCTAAAAGAGCTCTCATCCCTTCCTGGCCTTCAGAGCTCACTCTTCTCTCGGTAATCATCTGACAGGTAAAATCTTCCGATGACTTCAAATTCCTCATCACGTCGCGAACAAGACGTTTTGCAACCTTGGCCGCTTCTGGGCCAGCAGCTAAGAATCTCTTTTTAATTTCTTCCACTTTTTGATCAAGATCATTTAATGAACAAACTTCATGGACTAGACCCATACGCTTTCCCTCTTCAGCATTGAATCTCTCACCTGACAGCATCCAGGCCCTAGCATTTGATTCGCCAATTTTAGAAATACAATAAGGAGAAATGACAGCGGGGATAAGACCAAGTCTCACTTCAGTAAAACCCATAAGAGTTTCTGTTGTTGCGATAACATAATCACAAACACTCACAAGTCCCACACCACCACCCAAGGCATGGCCATTAATTCGACCAATAACAGGGATGTTACATTCATTGATGGCAGAAAACATTTTAGCGAGTCTTTTTGAATCTCTAAAATTTTCCTCTTTTGAGTAATTCTTCATTGCCTTCATCCAGTTGAGATCCGCTCCCGCACAGAAACTTGGACCTCTTCCTGAAAGAATAATGAGTCTTTCATCCTTAAAGGATTCAAAGAGTGAAATCATCTCTTCAATGAGTTCGGCATTAAAAGCATTATGAAGCTCAGCTCGATTAAGCCAAACTTCCTTCACGCCATGTTCTTTATCAATGACTTCTAAATACTTCATTCTTACATCCTAAAGACACCCCAGCGTGGATCTGGGAATTCTTCGTTGTGGGTAACACTTAAGCATAGTCCGAGGATGTCTCTTGTTTGAGCAGGATCAATAACACCATCATCCCAAATTCTTGCTGAGGAATAATAAGGTGACCCCTCTTTTTCATATTTATCTAAAATTGGTTGTTTAAACTTTTTAACTTCCTCATCGCTCAAAAGTGCTTTTCCTGAAGCCTTTAAACCATCCTGCTTTACTGTTGCCAGTACATTTGCAGCTTGCTCACCACCCATGACTGAGATACGAGAATTAGGCCACATAAAGAGAAATCTTGGATCGAATGCTCTTCCACACATACCATAGTTCCCGGCGCCAAAAGATCCACCAATCATAATGGTAAATTTTGGAACCTTTACAGTAGAAACAGCTGTTACAAACTTAGCTCCGTGTTTTGCAATACCTTCATTTTCGTATTGTTTTCCCACCATGAAGCCAGTGATATTTTGAAGAAAAATAAGAGGAACTTTCCTCTGACCACAAAGTTCAACAAAGTGTGCTGCTTTCTGTGATGACTCTGAAAAAAGAATTCCGTTATTGGCGACAATCCCTACTAAATAGCCATGAATTTTTGCAAAACCAGTCACAAGTGTTGTGCCGTATCTTTCTTTAAATTCCTGGAATTCAGAACCATCCACTAAACGAGCAATGATATCTCTCACATCAAATGGCTTTCTTGTATCTTGTGGAATAATTCCATAAATCTCATCTGATTTATAAAGAGGTTGCTTTACCTCGCCTTTAATGAATTTTCCTGGATGTTTTGAACGGTAATTAAGAGTCCCAATAATATTTCTAGCGTTTTCAAGAGCATCTTCTTCTGTTTCAGCAAAGTGATCGGCCACTCCTGACTTAGAAGTATGAACATCAGCACCACCCAGGTCCTCTGCACTCACCTCTTCACCCGTTGCGGCCTTAACAAGTGGTGGACCGCCTAAAAAGATTGTTCCATTGCCTTTAACAATAATTGTTTCATCACTCATGGCGGGAACGTAAGCTCCACCAGCTGTGCATGATCCACAAACCACTGCAATCTGTGGAATTCCGAATGAAGACATTTGAGCTTGATTATAAAAAATTCTACCGAAGTGTTCCTTATCAGGAAAAACTTCATCTTGCTTTGGAAGAAAAGCTCCGCCTGAATCCACAATGTAAATACAAGGCAATTTATTTTGAAGAGCGATTTCTTGAGCTCTAAGATGTTTTTTTACAGTTAAAGGGAAATAAGTCCCACCCTTTACGGTAGCGTCGTTGGCAACAAACAAACACTCTATCCCATGAACAAGCCCAATTCCTGTCACCATCCCTGCTCCGGGAACTTCCTCATCATAAACACCATCAGCAGCTAGCGCTGAGAGCTCTAAGAAAGGTGAACCAGGATCAAGAATTTTTTCAATTCTCTCTCGAGGCAAAAGTTTTTTTCTCGCTTTATGTTTTTTTACGGCTTCATCACCGCCACCTTGGCGAACTTTTTCAATTCGCGCTTTAAGGTCATTTGCTAGCGCCCGATTAAATTCTGAATTGATGACAAAATCTTTTGAATGGATATCGACCTGAGAGGACAGTGGCTGCATGAAAACCCCATCTTTTATGAATAAAAATAATAATTTAGTCTAACGTGAAGAATGGAATTGTGACAATCATCTAGGCGATGCGTTAAATGGATAAATTATTCGTTATGAGACCATTGATGAAATATTGAAGATAGGCCTTTAAAAACTCACCTGAATCTGCTTGATGAGAGGAAAATTTCCCTGAATCCCAATCATATTCTTGCCTAGAATCGAGAGTAAAAAGGAATTGATCAGACACCATGAAGTAAGTCGCACCATCTGCATAATTTAACGCCAAACCAGCGTCTTCGTTAAAAGCACTTACACTGGTCGCTGGCATTTCCCCATCTACCTCAACAAGATCTAAAACTGTTCTCGGAATATCCGAATGTTGAGTCACTTTTTGTTTCGTCTCTGGCCTAATTCCCGGCCCCATAATGAGTAGAGGAACCCTGTAACGACCAATCATATTTGAATATTTTTTCGTTTCTACTTTTTGAGAATGATCCGCCGTAATGATGAAGTAGGTGTTCTTAAACCAAGGTTCGTTTTGAATGGTCTCAAAAAATTTTCGAAGTGAAAAATCTGTATAACCTATGCTCTCATGAATCTCTAAAGTACCCTTGGGGAATCTTCCCTTAAATTCATCAGGTATTTTATAAGGTTGGTGTGAGGATAATGTAAAAATGCCTACAAGAAATGGTTCCTTCATCTGAGATATTTTTTTTCCTGTAAATTGTAGAAAAGGAAGATCAAAAATGCCCCAAGTACCATCAAAATCTTTATCTCCGTAATCATCTTTTGAAAAATATTTATCAAATCCATTTGCGAGGGTGTAGGCCTCAAAACCCATTGTCCCTTTCGCCCCTGCGTGAAAAAAATAGTTCGAGTAACCGGCCTGCTTCAACATTTTCGGGAAACAATTGAATTTATTCCCAGCATAGATTGACTTACTAATTGGCTCACTCAGCAAAGAGGGTTGACCACATAGAAGAGAGGGTAAAGATTCTATAGATCGTCTACCGTTTGCGAGATGTCGTTCAAAATAGACTGCCTTATTTTTTAATTCTGATAAAAAAGGAGCGTAACCTTTTTCAACATATTCAGAAGAAAAACTTTCAAGAATGATTAAAACAACGTTGGCCTTACTTTGACCTTGAAAGACTTCTCGAAATTCCCTTCGATTGAGGATGATATTTTTAGCATCATCATCTGATTTAAAATAATCGAGCTTCTTCTTCGGTTCATTTTTGAGTGTTCTAAGAAAATGATAAGGACTATTTAGGACAAGATGACCCAGCTCATTCTTACCTTGGATAAAAGCCGACTGCACATTTATTGATTTATGCTGAAGCCCACCCCTTACACCAACAAAGGAAACGCCTAGGATGAGCAGATTAAATACATGAGATCGCCATGTGGGTCTGCTATTTATCAATGAAAAATATTTCTTATCAAAATAGTAAGACGCTATCCCAAACCCTAAAGCGAAGATTGGAAGATACCAAAAATTTTTAAGAAGTTGTGGAAGCTGATCAAAGATATCGTCTGTAATCACAAATAGATCGTAACTCAGCCTTTTTCCCATAAAGTGAAAAAGCTCAAAGTCATCGACTGCAATTAAAATAGCAATGGAATTAGAAACAACAAAGAGAAGACGTTCAAAAAATAATACGGTTGAATTTCGAGTCTGAAAAAGACTCAGGAGAATGATGGGAGAATTGACGAGTAGAATGGCAGCTATATCGAACCGAATTCCAAGTATGAAGCTTTCAAAAATTTCATCTTGAGTAAATTGTCGATAGACTGGCAGGTGATAAAAATAAAAACCAATTCTTAATAGAGAATAAATAAAGAGGAGAAGAGAAAATCTTTTAAATAATCGAGTCTGTGAAGATGTAAAAAATATCATTATTCATAAAATAAAAAAGCCCACGTTTTGTGGGCTTTTTTTATAAAAATGGAGGGTGCATCTTGCTATTCTGACACCAAGTGACCCTGGCACTACCTTCGCCGCAAGTGAGCTTGACTTCCAGGTTCGAGATGTTACTGGGTATTTCCTCACCGCTATCGACACACCCAAACTGTATTTCAATTTAGGTTTGATCTTTCTACAATCACAAAACAAGATAAGCAAGACAAATTTCGAACCATGTAGTTCCACACACAAAACCCCTATCGTAGCTATGATAGGCAAAGAAAATAAAGCAAAACGGGTTATTAGTATTGGTCAGCTCAACGACTTACATCGCTTACACACCCAACCTATCAAGCTCGTAGTCTACAAGCACCCTTAATAGATATCTAATCTTGAGGGGGGCTTCCCACTTAGATGCTTTC
>CAMAYW010000054.1 GCA_945862475.1 Bacteriovorax stolpii | reverse complement strand
AAGTATAGCTCAAGATCCAGATTGTAAGAGTGTCAGCGGCGCTATTTCGCAGCTTGGAATTCTCAATCAACAATTAGCAAATCTAAGTAAAACTAATGATACTCAGTCTAAGATTGCTGAACTCAATGCCCAAGAACAAGAATTACTTCTTCAGGTTTCTAACAATACTGATGCAACGACTCTTAATTCCATCAATGCAAAACTAAGGGACCTCCAGGTAACTAGAGCAGGTTTAATAGGAAAAGATAAGGCTCAAGCGGAGTTGGCCGGACCTGATAAAGCGATGATGCTGACTTCTGTTGTTCAGATTGCAAACTCGGCTTTTCAGCAAGTCACAAACAATAAGGAATGCTTAAGAAAAAATCCTGGCATCTTAAATACTGCAACGTCAATAATGTCGGCAGTTGGTGCTACCACCGCCATGGTGAATCCGGCACTTGGTCTAGGGTTAACTGCGGGTTCAGCGTTTCTTGGTGAAACTGTTGAGGGAGTACGAAAGTACTATAGTTCTCGAACCATTAGAAATATTTCAGATAATTCCATCGCTGCGGAAGCTTATAAATGCGCACTTGAGACAATGTCTGAGAGATGGTGCCAAATGCGTGATGCGGAGGCGTTTCTTCTCTTTAAAGCAGAGCAAAGACAGCATCCCATTATGTCGAGTGGTCTTGGCACTGCTATAAGACTTAATGACAGGGAATTACCAGTCCTGATCGAGTGGTTAAATAAAATTAGAAGTGGGGTTACTCCAACGACGACTTCAGATGCACAAAGGCAGAGTGCCGTTTTCACAAGAGAGACTTATGTTAGATCCCTTGAAGCAAACGGACTTGGCCTCATCGAAGAGAATAGAAAGATCTACAACACTTATACTGACCTTACCGATCGATGGAACTTTTTAAGAAGTGTTATTATTTCACTTCTACCTGCAACAAACGTTCCCTTTAAAAATCCATTCTATGATGTTTATGCTCCAGGATATGCTCCATTTTTTCTGATTGGATTGCAGGATAATGGAGACATTAGAAACTCTCAAGGTCAGTACTTTCCTATTGATTCCTGGAGTAAACCTAGTGGGCTTAACCCAACTTTGGATCTTGTAAAAGAAAAATACATTGAATGGGTGACCAAATCCAGAAATCGAGTGAATCAAGAACTCACTCAAGTACTACAACCTGATGCTCTTCAAACTTTATCTAGTGCCTATGATCGATCTGGTAATAGATGGAAAATTTCTCCTATGGATAGCCTTAAGAGAATTATTGATTTCTTGGAGTCTAATCCTCCATCGGAAAGGGATATCGCATTTTCAAAATTATATTCAAACACTTTAACGAAACTTAAAGAGATGTACCAAGTCACTGAGAATGCAGTGATTGGACAAAACGCTGAAGATTTCGAAGATAACACCCCAACGGTAGAAAGAATCTATGAGCTCGCACAACTTCGTTACGGGACTGTCGTTATGGAAGCAAGACTTGATATGATCGTGAGATTATCTCTTCTTGAACTTCTTCAACACACTCCTTCTCAAGATCAAATCGTCGTGGCGCAACTTTTAGCAGCCGAAAGATTTACAGATTCTATTTCTAAAATGAGTGGGACTGATAACCTGGCCCTCATACGTGCTGACATTAATAGAGCTCAACCAGTAACTGTTTCAAACTTGAATTCATTTATTGATATTTTCGGAAATAATATAAACAGGATGCTTTCAAAACTTCTAAAGGAAGAAAAAAGCTCCACCGGAACAATTGCAGCTACAAAAAAATATGCTCGTACTGAGTTATGCTTTCTCCTTCTTGCAGTTCCAGATCTAGAAGAAAAAATTGAAGTCAAAACTTTCTGTGAAGGCCTTCAGTTACAACCAGTCATTAAGGGTGGACCGCAGTCCATAAAATTAACCAGAGATTCTTACCGTCTTGATCTCAATGATCGCGCTTGTGAATACAGAGAATTCTTCCGTAAGAGCAAAATTTATGAGACTTGGGGAATTAAATAAGTAGAATAAGACCATGAGAAAAAAATCATGGTCTTATCTTAAGCCTAAAGACGTTGTTGATATCATTGCTCCTGCTTCCTATTCCCCTCAAGAAAAATTTCAAAATGGAATTGATTGGTTAAAACATATTGGCCTTAAACCAAATGTTCCTGACGATATTATAAAACCCGATTTATTTTTTGCTGCCCCTTTAGAGATTCAATTTCAACATTTAAAGGATGCAATCTATTCAGATTCTAAAGCTATCTGGTGCTTACGTGGGGGTTATGGGAGTATGAGACTTATCCCACTCCTACAGAAATTAAGGCCACCCAAAAATCAAAAACTTTTCTTGGGCTTCAGTGACATTACTTCCCTGCATTTATTCTTTTCTCAAAATTGGGGCTGGCCCGTCATCCATGGTAGAACTATTAGCCAACTTTCAATTGAGCTAGAAAAGACGGCAGATAGAGCGTTCCTAAAAGATATGATTTTTGGCCGAAAAAAGAAAAAGATCTTTAGGAATTTGATTCCTTTGAATAAACACGCATCTTTAGTTAAATCTATTTCAGGAACAATCTCAGGAGGGAATCTTAGGATCATTCAATCCTCCCTTGGAACAACCTGGGAAGTGAAACCTAAGGGTAAAATTCTTTTTATCGAAGACGTTTCTGAAAGGGGCTACAGCCTTGACCGAATGTTTGAACAATTAATTCAAGCGAAGCTTTTTAATAATAGACTCAAAGCCGTCGTATTTGGAAACTTCACGGATGGCAAAGAAAAAAATGGAAATGACCTCACTCGTGAAGCTCTTCTGAGATTTGCTTCTAGGGTTCCCTATCCCGTTCTTATGGGATTCCCTGCAGGGCATGGAGAAGTAAATTATCCTATCCCTTTTAACGTTGAATGTAACCTAACTCTTGGGAAAAGAGCCTCAATCACCTGTCATTACGGTGGTACTTAGAAGATTAAAAATTTCAAACATTCTCAACAAAACTGGTTTTTGATTGAGGTAATTTTTTTTCACCAAGAATTTTTCTAGGACGTATTTTAAGATCAAATTTTTTTGTCGCTACTGATTGAATAAATAAAGCAGCTTCTGATGGCGAATCAGTAAAATAAAGTGTTTTCGTATCTTCAACATCAATTGTCTTTGATTCCACTAATCTTTCAAAAATCAATTTTCGAAGTGGTTCCCAGTAATCAACTCCAACTAAGACGACAGGAAAATCTTTCATTTTTTTTGTTTGAATAAGAGTTAGGATGCCAAAAAGTTCATCCAAGGTACCAAACCCACCTGGAAGTGCTACAAAACCATATGAATACTTTGCAAGCATAAATTTACGAACCATAAAATATTTGAACTCCATCCAAACATCGAGGTAAGAATTAGGTTTTTGCTCCATAGGAAGTGTAATATTGCAGCCAAGAGAGCAACCTCCCATTGATTTAGCACCCCTATTGGAAGCTTCCATAATCCCAGGTCCACCACCAGTCATTACGGCAAATCCTTTTAAAGATAACTCCTGACCTATTTCAAAACCTAAGCGATAATATGGATGATCTTCATTAAATCTAGCAGAGCCAAAAATGGTCACACATGGTCCGATAAAATGAAATTTTCGAAACCCCTTAATCATTTCGAAAAAGACATCAAAGGCATGGCGTGCTTCAAATGATCTAGATTTTGGACCTTCAAGAAATACTCTTTCCTGCTCAGTCCTTGAGGAAGTTCCCCAAACTTTTTGATCTTGTGAAATTTGATTGTTATCGATCATGACGAAGGATTCTACACATGATGATAAGGAAACCAAAATGAAGATAGGCCAAATTAAGACTAAGCTGAAAGACCGATACGCAAAAAGAAATGTCCCTCACTTGAATTAAATGGAATTAAAATCGCTGAACCAGCATGAAGAGATAAAAAAGACTCTGGCTTCCCGAGAACGACCGAAGGTATCGCCATTTTAAGACCAAAACCCTTTTCATTTAAAATTGATTTTGCCTGACCAAAAATCATATTTGTTAATTCCGCAGCACCATCCATATTCTCTGAGCTCAATTCATTAATTTCATCCCCTAGCATTTTAGATAAAACGTTCAGAAAAGTTTTCTCCGGGAATGAAATAATGACTGAGCCATTAAAATTATTGCAAATAATGCCAATAACACCAGAGACATCACAAATGCCGTTTTCTTGATTTTTCGTAACTTCAAAACGGCCATGACTGACATCAATATCTGCTTGTATTTTTAATACCTTCGTAGTTGATTGAAGAAATGAATCAATAAAATCAGCGCTTATGGATCTTTTTGGTACGACCCCAATTTCAGAAAGGGCATCCGTTAAGTTATGCGCCATTCTAAAAGTTGTATCCAAGCTTTCTTTTTTAAAAAAAGTCAGAAGACTTGGGGAAACATTTATGAACTTTAAAAACTTATTATCTTTTTTGGTAGCTAAATGTAGTTTTAGGAGAACACGAATAAAATCCCTGTTCGCTTCAATTAATGTATCACAATCAAGAATAATATAATGACCAGAGATTGACTCTAACTGAGATTCAAACTCTTGTAGATCTGATGATTCAGGATTCTTAGAGAATTTAACAATAAGATGATTTTCATGTTTTTCAACACAAAAAAAAATGTTCTCAGCAATCATACATTAAGCTGAATTTCTTACTGAGACTTTTTTGTACGTTGATTCTAGCTTTGTCTTTAATCCCTCTTTACTGAAGGGTTTCACTACATACTGATCGACACCACTTTTAATCGCCTCTGCTACTTGCTGCTGTTCTGCCTCCGCAGTCACCAATAAAAAAGGTGTTTTAGCTAAATCTTTATCAGCTCTGACTTTCTTTAGCAGTTCTAAGCCAGTACAATTTGGCATATTCCAATCTGAAATTATTAATCCACAATGACCAGATTTAGCTTTTGCCCATGCTTCATTTCCGTCTTGTGCTTCGGCTATATCAATAAAGCCCAGCTCTCGCAAAATTTTTGTAACAATTTTTCTCATCGTTAGCATGTCATCAACAACGAGAACTTTGGTTTTTGGATCAAACATAAATGCCCCTTAATCTAAGCTGTTCTTTTTGAAGTAAGTTTACTTTTTTTATAAAATGAAACACCGTCAATTTGTTCTGTCTTTGCATCATCTCGGATGCCAACGAGTGTTTCCCCTGCACCTAACAAAAGCGCTCCACTTACATCTAGCTGAAGGAAAAGAGTATCCACGACTGCCTTTCTCATTTCAACTTTCTGATAAATTAAAACATTCCGGCAAAGAATAATATGAAACGTATCATACACGGATGATCGAATCAAATTGTTGTAATTGTAATGAATCTTAGAAAATATTTCAGGTTTCGCCTTCCAAAGGTCACCTTCTTTTCTAAAATACTGCTCTCTTTTATCTTCACTTAACCCGCGTTTAATTTCAAAATCAGTATAGAGTCCCGACTTGCACTTAATTAATGCTTTATCACAAATGTCAGTCGCCAAGATGCTGAAACTTGGCATAGGCATTTTCTTAGATAGTTGATCAAGTGTCATCGCTACACTTAGAGCTTCTTGCCCTGTGCTAGAGGCTGCAGACCAAATTCTTATTTCTCTCGGATCTGTTTTTAAAACGTCATTCTTAAGAAATTGTTCAATCGAAGTAAAATATTTGGGATCTCTGAAAAACAAAGTTTCATTATTAGTTGCCATATCAAAGAGACGCTGGCCCTGCTCGGGTTGAATGGATTTTTCCTGGAACAGTTTTGCTAATTGATCAACTGATGAAATTTTTTCAACACGACAAAATTCCTCTAGTCTCATTTTAAGTTGAAATATGTTAGATTCGGAGTAAACAATACCAGTTTCACGTTCAATAAGACCTGAAAAATAATCTATAGGATTAGGCCACATTGTTATTTCTCCTTACTCGAGAAATAATTAATAATTTCCTCGCTAAATCTAAAGGATCACCCTCATAATCATGTAGACCCTGTTCGTAAACGGCGCCTGGCATACCAAAAACAACTGAAGATTCTTCATTCTGGATAAGAATTCTACCTTTGTTATTTTTTATAGCCTGTGCACCATCACAACCATCCCTACCCATTCCAGTAAAAACAATTCCAAGAGTGTTCTTTCCATAAATGGATGCAGCGGTCTCAAATAAATAATCAGCACAAGGCCTAACGTAATTTCTCATTTCTTTTTGATCTAAGTGTATTGAAGGTGCTTTCTTGTCACCTCTTAGAGACATATGAAAATTTCCAGGGGCCACATAAATTTGATTCGGCTGAAGGATTTCTCCATGGACAGCTTCTTTAGAGATCTTCCCACTATGGGCACCTAACCTTTCAGCGAGTGAGGCAGTAAAGATCGGGGGCATGTGCTGGGTAATTAAAATGGGGAAAGGAAGTGGATCTTTAAGATTCGAGAAGAAATCGACGAGAGCATTAGGCCCACCCGTTGAAGAGGCAATGACTAATACCTCAGGGTAAAAAAGTTCCCAAATGACTTTGTGGGATTCTTTTTTCTCGGTCTGAGTAACTTTGGGGTTCATTTTTTTGGGTTGTTCGTACAAAGAAAAAACTTTTGGTAAAAGAACCTCTTTAATCTTTTCTGAAGGTGAAAGATTCGAATCACTCACTGGTGGCTTAGAAATAAAATCAAAGGCACCAATCTGCATCGCTTCAAGAGTTTTTTCTGCGGAGGCAACGGTGATCGAAGAAAACATGATCGCCTTGGTTTTTAGGCCCAAAGCCTTCATTTGTTTTAATGTTTCAATTCCATCCATAACAGGCATCTCAATGTCGAGAGTGCAAATATCAATCTCTTGTGTTTTCATTTTTTCAAGAGCTACACTTCCATTGGCAGCGGATCCCACAACTTCAATTTCAGGAATCCCCTTCAGTGCAATCTGAATCTGGGATCGAAAAAGAACCGAGTCATCAACGATAAGTAATTTAATCTTTTTATTTTCTAACATAGTTTCCTCAAGATCTGCTTAAGCACATCTTTTATCGAGTTCTTTTAAAATTGAATCCATACAAATCACAGATAAAATTCCCTCTTCCGTTTTATAAACTCCCTGCATAAAACTACGAATTCCGGGAGAAACAGTTTGGGGAGTTGGCTCAAAACTTTTGTCACTTACCTCAATCACATCACCTATATTATCTACAAGTAATGACAAGAGAACATCTTCTATTTTACAAACGACTGTCATTTTCTCATTTGTTGAATCATCCTTAAGTCCAAATAATTCCCTTAGTCCAATCGCTGTAGCAATTTGTCCTCTAAGATTTATAAGACCTTTGATAAAACCTGGTGCCGTTTGCATGTGAGTAACCTGTAAGGGTTTTGTGACCTCTTGAACTTTCATCACGTCAATTCCATAAAGTCTGCCGTCAATCGTAAACGTGGAGAACTGTTTAGGCTTGGTTTTATTTTCTTCGCTTGCCTTAGAAGATAAATATGACTTCATACAACTTTCCTTCTATTTGTACTGATACATTCCGAAATTAATAGGTTTAAAAGTTTTCCCTTATTTTTTTCTAGAAATGTTGTAAATCCAGCGGCCTTTGCTTGTTGCAAGTCGGCTGGTGTGTTTTTTGTCGTAAAAGCGATGATAGGTATCTCTTTTAGTTGTCCTATCGATCTAATTTTTCTTACAAAATCATAACCATTCATTTTAGGCATCTCTATGTCAGAAATAATCAAGTCAAAGTTACACTTATGCTCAGCAACCTTTCTTAATGCATCGACACCATCAACAGCAACCTCTACTTGGTATCCACTTTCTATGAGGCCTCTAGCTACTTTGGTTCTTATAACTTCAGTGTCCTCAACAAAAAGAATTTTGCTAGATACTGTACTTAAGTCTGGCAAAGATCTTAATATTTTCTTTGTTTGGGTCATCTCATTAATTTTATCAACATCAACAACGACAATTATTTCATTTGGTGTTACTAAGTTTCCAACAATGGCTTCATGAGTAGAAACTGAATCATCTAAAAAATCTCTTGTCGTTAAAACATCAATAATCTGATCAACTTCTAAGCCAAACATTTGATCATCACTATTAATAACGACAACCTGAGTGATTTCTTCTTTTTCTTTTTTTGAATTATAGCCAAGTACTTCATTTAAATTTAATAATTTTAATATCACGCCTCGGTATCTAATCACTCTTTGATGGCCTGAGATTTCGATGGAAGAAGTTTTGACTTCCTCCATTCTATTAACAACTGAAAGCGGAATAGCATGTTTAGCAGAAGATCCTAATCCAACTAATACATATTCTCTTTCCTCAGCATCAGCATCATATTCATTGGAGTATTTTTCAGAAACTGCTCTTAAGTCTTCATGAGTTGTTATACCCAAATGTTTTTGGGCGATGCCAACGATGTCCATAATGAATGCAACACTGCCGTCACCTAATACGGTTGCACCCGAGTAGATTGAAATCGATTTTAAAAATCTCGCGAGTGGTTTCACGACTATGTCTGCGGTATCCAATATCTCATCGACCACCATACCAAACAAATGAGTATCAGAATTTAGAACGACAATATTTATCGCATCCTCTAACTCAAATGCTTTTCCTGTACCTAGGACTTCTTTCAAGCAAAGAAGTGGTAATATATTTCCACGGAGTCGATAGACAGGACGTCCCTGAATGTATTCAATTGAAGATCTTTCAATTCGAACGAGTTCAACTAATTTAACCTGAGGGATTGCAAAACGATGATTATCAGAACGAATAATCATGGCAGGAACAATCGCAAGCGTTAAAGGAATTTTGAGTGTTATCTTTGTTCCATATCCCTCTGAGCTTGAAATATCTACCATTCCACCAATTTTCTCAATGTTGCTCTTAACAACATCCATCCCGACGCCTCTTCCGGATACATTAGTAACTTTTTCTGCCGTAGAGAATCCTGGAGCAAAAATCAAGGCATGCACTTCTCTATCCGTCATTTTTTCAGCCTTTGACGAATCCACGATTCCTTTTTCAACCGCTTTCTTCAATAGCTTTTCTCGATTTAAACCCTTCCCGTCATCAGCAATATCGACAATAACCTGACCACCCTCATGATAAGCTTTTATCGTGATGGTTCCCATCTCAGGTTTACCACTTTTAATCCTTAATTCTGGCATTTCTATACCGTGATCACATGCATTTCGTACAATATGAGTAAGAGGGTCTTTCACTGCTTCGATAAGAGTTTTATCTAATTCCGTTTCAACGCCAAATAAGTTTAAATTTATTTTCTTATCTAGAGATCCAGACAGGTCTCTTACGACCCGCTGAAACTTTGTTAGAATGTTTCCAATTGGCTGCATCCGAGTCTTCATCGTTTCTTCTTGTAGCTCACTCGTAACAACGTCTAATTTTTGACTTAAATTTAAAAACTCAAGATCATCTGTTTTATTTGAATATTGTAAAACTTGGTTCCGCACGATCACCATCTCTCCCATGAGAGTCATTAGCTTATCGAGAAGAGAAACCTGTACTCTTATACTCGTATCCGGCTTTTCTGATTCTGAATGTTGAGTGACAGGAGGCTGGTTCAAAACTGGTGATTTTTCGATCTCTGGAGGTGTTTCTTTTGGTACGATCTTTAATTCTTTTTTTTCTTTAACTTGAATTTGATTAAATGGAATTAGAAGAGAGACCATAAAATGAACTTCCTTCATGGTATTCTCTTCATGAGGATTCACAATACATGATTTCAATAAATCAACACACATGAGAAGTGTACTTATATGAGAGCTCTCCATCTCAAAATGATCTAATCCTCGCGAAGCCTCTAAAGTTCCTTCCATCGTGTGAGATAAGAGAGAGGCACCTTCAAGATTAAATAATTGAACGTCGCCTTTGATGGTGTGAATATCTCTATAAAGAGAATCTAGAAGAACTTTATCACCTTTTTCATTTTCTATTTTTAAAAGAGTCTCAGAAATGTGGTCGAACCTTTCATTCATCTCTGAAATAAATTC
>CAMAYW010000053.1 GCA_945862475.1 Bacteriovorax stolpii | reverse complement strand
TTGTTTCAAAATATTTTGAAGAAATTGGCTGTAAAACAGAAATAAGAAAACTACTTCGAGGAAAATTTGTTCAACATGAAGTTGATGTTATCGCTGAGATTAAAGAAAAGCAGCATTTCATCGAATGTAAATTCCATAATCACGCAGGTTTAAAAAACGACGTCAAAGTTAGTCTCTATGTTAAGGCTCGCTGGGACGACTTAAGACAAGGCCTTGATGGGAAAAAACTAAAGAATTTTTATATTGCTAGTAATACAGCCTTTACTGAGGACGCCATTACTTATGCAAATGGAACGGGTCTTTTTTTACTGGGTATTAATATGCCGTCGGAGGATTCTTTTTTAGATGAAATTAAAAAATTAAAACTCTATCCAGTCACCTCGCTGAGGTATCTTCCTCGAACTTTCAAAAATAATTTTCTCCATCGTGGAATAGTTTTAGCAAGAGATGTTCTTTTTCAAAAAGAACAATTAATTAAGCAGGGTATGAAACAAGAAGATATCAACATACTTATGAAAGAAATTGAAATGCTAACACAAAGGAACTCATGGAAATAATTTTTTGGGGAGCGACACAAACAGTCACTGGTTCGATGACATTTATTAAACTTCCAGAAGGAATTATTTGTGTTGATGCTGGCCTCTATCAAGGAACAGAAGATATCGAAAAATTAAATGATACCACATTACCATTTAAACCAAGTGACATCAAATTAGTTGTACTAACTCATGCTCATCTAGATCACTCAGGTCTATTACCCTATCTCGTTAAACATGGTTTTAAAGGTTCTATTCTATGTACAAAAGCAACATCAGCGTTGGTTAAAATAATTCTTGAAGATAGTGCCAAGATAATGGAAAAAAACTACTACGATCTAAAAGATGTTCAAAAGACGCTCAATCTCATTAAAACAATTAAATGGGACGAAAGTATATCTCTTCTTGGAGGATCATTTAGGCTTTTACCCGCTGGCCATATTTTAGGGGCATCCTCCGCGGAAATAATGGCAAACAACAGAAAGGTTATTGTCTCAGGAGATCTCGGTCGATCAGACGATCCCCTTATGAATGCTCCAAATCCGTGTCCAGATTGTGATGCTGTCATATTGGAATCAACCTACGGATCTAGAAATCGAACGGGATCAATTGATCAAGAGATAGAATTATTCATTAATCGAGTGATTAATCATTCTACAGTGGGGATTATTGCTAGTTTTGCAGTGGCAAGGGCACAGTTAATTATAAATGCCATCAATGAATATTTTTTATTACATCCAGAGAAAAAGATTCAAGTGCACTTAGATAGTCCTATGATGTTACAAGCTAACAAAGTTTATAAGAAATTTTCTTTTCTCACAAAAAACCCTGAAACTCTCAAAAAGTACATAGAGAGCTCCAGTTTTGTTGAATATCAGAATCAATGGGATCATTTAAAAAAGAAGACTGGCCCCTTAATTATTATAAGTTCAAGTGGCATGCTCTCTGGTGGAAGGATTCTCAGATATTTAGAAAACTGGCAACACGATAAAAAAGCAATCTTATATCTGGCAGGCCATCAAAGTGAAGGATCTCCCGGTCTAAAATTGATTGAAGGGCAAAGAGAAATTGCCATTTCTGAAGAAAATCCTATTTATTGGAATGGTGAAATACTAACGTCCGACGCCTTTTCATCTCATGCAGATCAAGAAGAGCTCATAGCATGGACAAAAAAACTTAATAAAAAAACACCCATCTATCTTATCCATGGAAATAATGAATCAAAAATAAAATTAAAGGCAGAGCTTAAAAAACATTTTGAAATGGTTTATATTCCAAAAAGGATGGATACCTTTAAACCATAAACGACCTAAACTTTATGCTTTAAAACGATCAAGTTAGCACGACTATGTTTATTCACATAATTTGTGAAAGAACTTTCAAAAAAGCCCTTCTTTTCTCGACTAGCAAGAACAATCGTGTCGATCCCACCCTCCTCCACGTAGTCACAAAACTTCCTTTTTGGATCATCACTAAATATACATTCAAAAATTATTTTCCCTTTAAAATTTTGACCTAACAAAGTGGACGTTAATTGATTAAGGGCCGAGATTGTTGCTTCCCGAATTTTTTTCTGATCATCAATGAGTGGATAGACAATAGAACTTTCACCCAAACCAATGGCATAAGATGTTGTCATGTTGATTGTCACAAAATGGACTTCTGATTGATTTAAAAATTCCAGTTGCCTTATACCCTTTAGGATTTCAGTCTGAGGATCATTCAAATTAATGCCAACAGCAACCTTTTTAGAAAATAACATACGCCCTCCCAGTTAAGGGTATTCTACGTTCCTATATGGACCTCACTCAATGATACTCGTCATCTTTGTTTGTGATTCACACGAGGATCAAATCCAAAGATTTCAAGCGCTTACAGGTGAGGGGCAAGATATAAACTTAATTCAAAAAAAAGCCGATAAATGAACGATATTACTAAGGAATTTAATATGCAGAAAACCATTTTCTTTTTTGCCCTCTTTCTCTCTTTTATTTCAAAAGGCGAAGCAAATCCATGTAACAAAAAGAATCTCTATCTTCTTTTATCCAATCATGGAGATGGAAAATCTGAATTCTATAGCCGCAAACAAGCGAATGATTGCCTTGTCCTCGCCAAGGAGGGAAAGGTATCTGGTATCTCAGTAAAAAAAGAGAATGATGGTTATCAAAAATTTGAAATAGAGGGAGGTTCAATTGATGGTGAACCTTACATCAGATATCTCAAGCAGAATAAAAATGATTTCTTCCTGTCTAATAGACTCCTTGGTGGTTTTAAATATAAGGATAAGCATCAAAGTGGAAACAGAACAAGTTCTGTCGCAAAATTTGAAGTTAAATCCTGTGAGTTGACCTCCAATCAATGTGAGGCACAAAATAAAAATTTTAATAAGGATTATTGCCAATGTGAGGATAAAGAAAAACTTTACTGTGGGGATAAGAACTGGCGTTTCGAAAAATATAATTCCAAGAAAGAGGAATGTAACAAAGATGATGAGAAATCTTGGGATGATGAAACATGCGAATGTAGCGCGGTCAAATATTGTGGTGAAAAGAATTGGAGTAAAAAGAAAAAAGAGCGTGAAGCTGAAAAGTGCTCAGATAAAGAAGGCCATACTTGGAATGAAGAAAGCTGTTCATGTTCGGAAAAAAGATACTGCGGAGAAAAAGATTGGAGTTTCTCTAAATATGAAAAAGAATCAAATCATTGTGAGAAAGATCCAAAATATACTTGGGATCCCGCTAGCTGCAGTTGCGAAATAGACTCTAAAACGACGCATATGTGCAACGGGAAGCCCTACGATTTAACAAAGTACAACTCCGAAAAGAACGCCTGTGAAGCAAAAAACAACCAAAGTAATCCAGATAAAAAGTTTGAATGGGATGAAGAGAAGTGCACATGCGAAAAAGAGAAGATAGAACGTATGTGTGGAGACGGAGAATCTATTTCTCTTAAAAAATACGAACGTCAAAAAAACAGATGTCTAGAAAAAATGGAAAACGATGATAGGTACTCTTGGGATCAAGATACATGTGACTGTTTAAAAAAGAAAAAAGACAAAGATAAAAATAGCTGCGGCGGCAAAGGCTGGTCACAAAATAAAATTGATCGCAAGAAGAACCATTGCGACAGTATCCAGGGAAAATGGAATGCAGAGGATTGCTCCTGTGATGACCCTTGTTATGAAGCAGAAACTCGAAATGAAGTCGAGGAAACTCCTTGCGAAGACGTTATGCCAAAGTTGGGTGAAGTCTCTGTCGGCGACATTCAAGCGAAGGTTTGTGAGAAAGTAATTCCCGAAGCAGATCAAAAACGAATCAAAGAACAATGCCAAAAAGAGATTGAGACGCTCCAAAAATCGAGCATAGACAATACTCCGTCTCAAAAATTTGCTTTAAAAATAAAATACACTTCGAAAGAGCAGATTCTTTGTAAAGAGAATTCTATTACTGTCAAACATCTCGACCAACTTGAACACCCACTCCCTGCTAACGTTCCAACAACTGATTTATCCAAATTTGAGGGGGATTGTTCAAAAGGAATGGGCCTTAAAGATGGAGATTTGAAAAAGTATCGTAACTACGGGAAGATTAGTTGCACACAATGGGATTCGATTCAGGAGGCCAATAAAGAAATTTTAAAAATTGCCAATGAAACCACGGAGAAATTTCTAAAAGATATAGGCATCACTGGTAAAGTTTCAGCTCAACAAATGAATGACTTATTATCGAAATCAAAAATTACGATGAACGTCATTGGAACAGCAAATAGATCTAACAATGGTACTGGTATTACGCTTCAAGCACTTGCTAGTAAAAGACAGGAAGAAGCAGAAAGAGTCATGAAGGAGCAAATAACTAAAAAGTTAAAAGAATTTGTAACAGATGCAAATTATGCAATTCCTAATTCTGAAACTATCTTTAAAAAAGAGGGTTTCGCTCAAGCGATTGGCCCTCTCAATCCATCGAGTTCTCTTAAATCGATGCATTCAGTTCTTAATGAACCTGAAACTCCTCCTGAATTAAAAAAATGCCTCTCCGAAGGTCAGAACGATACAAAAAAGACCTACAATTGCTCAGTTGATTACTTTATCGATACAGAATGTCCTAACTTACCTGATGCTCTTAAACCCCAATTCTCCCAATTCTGTAGTCAACCAAAAGAACAACTAAAGGCCCAAAAAGATTCATCTTTCCTTGAAGACTTTAAAATGTTTCAAGTTGGAGTGAGCTTAAGTTCGGAAAAGAAACAGCCTGTCTACGGAGAAATTGGAACCATTGAAGTTGACTGTAGCGCTGAACTTGGGACAGAAGTCATCCCTGGCTCAGAAACTAAAATTACGGATTACTTAAAGGTCACGAAGCCTGGTTTCTTCAGACGACTTAAAAAAGATTGTCGCGAAGAAAGAAGAAAGCTTAATGATGATTATGGTCGAAAGAATGTTAGAAAAGCTGCTAATCAACGCAAGAATCCAAACGGTATCGTGATAGGACAATAAATCTTAAACTGCCCTCTCAGTGAGGGCAGTTATAAAAGTTTATTTCAGTATTTTTATTTATTTTAAAATAAGAAGATGCTCCCTTATAGTAATTTCACTATAAGGGAGTCGCTATTAACGAGACTTGATGTCTTTATAAGAATTTTTTGTATCCCCAGTATAGATTTGTCTTGGACGACAAATCTTAAATCCTGCCTGTTCTACCATCTCTTTCCACTGCGCCATCCAACCTGGAAGTCTTCCCATGGCAAACATCACTGTGAACATATTGGTAGGAATACCTAGAGCACGATAAATAATTCCTGAATAGAAATCTACATTAGGATAGAGTTTTCTTGAAACGAAGTATTCATCTTTAAGAGCAACGGCCTCAAGACCTTTTGCAATATCAAGGAGTGGATCTTGAACTCCAAGAGTGTTTAGAACTGAATCGCAAGCAACCTTGATGATTTTAGCTCTCGGATCAAAATTCTTGTACACTCGGTGACCAAATCCCATCAAGCGAGATGATGAGTTTTTGTCTTTAACTTCCGCTAAAAATGTATTGTAGTCCTTGCCTGAGTTTTTAATCTCTTCAAGCATCTCAAGTACAGCTTGGTTGGCCCCACCATGAAGTGGGCCCCAAAGAGCATCGATACCAGCAGAAATTGTGGCAAAAATATTGGCCTTCGAAGATCCAACAAGTCTTACTGAAGAAGTAGAACAATTTTGTTCATGATCAACGTGAAGGATAAGTAGAACATCAAGTGCTTTAGCGACTTCTTTTTTTACGTTTTTATCACCAGTCATCATGTAGATAAAATCTGAACAATAATCAAGAGACTTATCCGACTTGATAAATTCTTTACCTTGAGAGTGGCGATAGGCATAGGCCGCAACAACTTTAAGTTGTCCCATAAGTTGAGCAATCGCTTGATCTTTTTGAGCTGAGTTTAAGTCTTGAGCACAAAGATCATGGTAATAAGCAGAAAGAGATACCATATTAGAAGAAAGAACCGCCATTGGGTGGGCATCTTTTGGAAATGCCTTAATCATGGTTTTAATTCCTTCAGGAACATCGTTATAAGAAGCAATGGCCTCTTCAAAAGTCTTCAATTCTCCTGCTGTAGGAAGTTTTCCATAAAAAACAAGGTAGGAAGTTTCTAGAAAAGAGGATTTCTCTGCAAGCTCTTCAATCGAGTAACCACGATATTTTAGGATCCCCTGCTCTCCATCAAGAAAGGTAATCGAACTCGTACAAGCTCCAGTGTTCATGTAACCTGAATCAAGTGTTACATAACCTGTTTCAGCTCGAAGTTTTGTTATGTCGATTGATTTTTCTCCCTCAGTACCTGTGTACACTGGGAGATCTACGGTTTTTTCACCTAGAACGAGTTTTGCCTTGTCAGACATGGATGCTCCTTAATTGAATATGATCATGAGAATATTTTGAAGTTAAACGATCGCATCTTAGCGAATTTCCAACCCTCTGTCTAAATACTCTTATGGGTAACTCCTCGGAAATCTGGGGACAAAAGTTAAACTCTACTATCCAAAGTGGTGACAAAATTTCACGACCACTGGTGACAAAAGTGCTCCAGTAATGCGGGAGGACATGAAATTAAAAACCTTTAGGCGACGCGTCTAGTTATTGAAATTAATCTTATTAATCAAAAATTTCAATCATGGAGGTATTTGGCAATTAATTTGCTCACCTTATCACATAATTCAAACATGACGTTTGGTTACTTTGAGGAGAGAGCATGAAAAAAGCTTCTTTATCGTTTTTGGTATTATTTTTTTCAACTATTCTGGTTTCATTAAATTCCTTTGCTCAACATCGCGAGGGAAGAAACCATGGTCGCCATAGACCTTACCCTGGTTCAACTTACGACCAGAATTCCTATGGCACTGGTAGAGAAATCCTTAGAGAACAACTGAACCAAAATATCCGATCTTATGAAAGATTGAGGCTCTCTGACCTTCTTCGTCTCTCCTATCAGGAGGAGAGAAATATTGAAATTTTATCTCTTTCTTTAACTGCTCAATCAAACTCGTATAGTTCGGCCCAAATTGAAGTAAGTCAATTTGGTCGCCTCATCAGTTCTCAAATTGTATCGAGGCAGCTCAGTACAATAAACTTTTACCTTCCCGCAAGAACAACGATTGATGGAATTGAAATATCTTCAACATCGGAGATTTTTTTAAGCTCGGTTGTAGCCGAGGTTATTATCAACAGAGGTCACGGCCCACAAGGATCTGGCCAGGTTCCATCAAATTCAATTCAAACCTTAAGACTAAATCAATCTGTCATGGGTTATGGGTCTTTTTCGCTAGTCGATTTAGTCAGACAGCAACTTCGATTAAATCTTAGAGGAGCTGAAATTCAAGGTGTCACTGTCTATGGGCAAACTTCTCGCTATGGTAGAGAGACAAGCCTTCAACTAGAACTCAATCGAAGACCAGTGGGTGTTCCTCAATATCTTTCTAGAATGGGAAGGCAGGTCGAGTTATCTGTTTACTCCTTTGAAGAAGTTCAAGATCTTAATCTCGTTGTAAACGGAGAGGCCCAGATTTTCGATGTTATTATCCGCGTTGGGCATGTTCGCCCTGAAAGACCTATTCCTGGTCCAACTGGTCCAACTGGTCCAACAGGCCCATCAGTTCAAAGATTTCAAATTCGTCATGAAATTTCTCCAGTACTCCCCTACGAAATTTCGAGGGCATTGGGATATGAGCGAAGGGCGATTCAGGCGATCACCATTGAAGCCAGATCAAGAGGTCAATTACAATCTCAACTCTCTCTCCTTACAAAATATGGAGAATCTCAAGGAGTTCTTTTCATAGGTCCAAATCAAGTTAGGGCAACACTAAGACTGAGACGTCCTATGTTTGCTGATGAACTAAGGCTAGAGGCTTCTTCTTCTCTTCTTGTAGAAGCAATTGAAGTAGAATTTGAATCTTATAGACCCTTTTAATTTCAAAATTATTTACAATAATTCATCCTCCCATTAAGGTTTAATCACTTTAATGGGAGTTTTCAATTGGAATGGGAAAAGTCTTTAATTCAAGGAACTTTACTTAAACGTTATAAGCGTTTTCTAGCTGACGTCCTCATCGATGGTGAGGAACATACTGTCCATGTACCCAATACGGGAAGTATGACTAGCTGTTGGTCTCCAGATTCTCCCTGTGCAGTTTCCTTATCTCCAAATCCCAATCGGAAAATGCCATACACGCTTGAACTCACTAACAACGGTGAGACTTGGATTGGAGTGAATACCGCTAATGCCAATAAACTCGTCAAAGAGTGGCTCAATCAGGAAAAGATTCCTGAACTCCAAGGTTACACCGTCATTCGGCCTGAGAAGAAAATTTCGGACTCTAGAATTGATTTTTATTTAGAAGGCCACCAAGAACAACCTCCTGCCTTTGTCGAAGTCAAAAGTGTCACCTTAAAACTCGATGAAGTTGCTCAATTTCCTGATGCTGTAACCGAGCGCGGACAAAAACATTTAATAGAGCTTATGGAATTAAAGAAAAAAGGATTTAGATCCGTAATGCTTTTTATTGTCCAGAGAGAAGATATAGAACGGATGATTCCTGCTCACTCAATTGATAGGAGATATGGAGAATTATTGATAGAAGCCGTTCAATGCGGAGTTGAAGTTCTCGTTTATCAATGCAAACTGGGATTAGCGGGAATTGATTTAAAAAAGAGAATTCCTTTTTGTTTGGAGTAAACTTGCTTAGATTAGTATTTTTCAATCAAGATATTCGCCTAAAAGTCAGACTGGCCCTTCCCTCTGATGACTTTTCTAAAAGTTTTACTTGGAGAGATAAGTTCGAATTTATCATTTCTGATGTAGGAGACTTTATGATGGCATGGACATCACTCCTTCCCGATCTTGATCCTTTTTATGCAGGCCCATTTGTTGATCTAATAGGCGCTCGCTATCCGGTATCGGAGAATTATGACGCTCTTTCGGCCCTTTGCGCGGATCTTGTATTTAAAAATCAAACTGAAGAATGGGTCTTTTACGGGGGAACTTTTAATCCGTGGCACATGGGTCATCAGGCCTGCCTTAACCTATTACCAGAGGATAAAGTTTGTCTTCTCCTTCCAGATAGAAATCCATTAAAGGAGCTTCGAGAGATTCATCCAGTGACGACTGTTCTTGAAATCAGTACCAAGGCAAAATTTAAAAACAGACAATACCTTGTGCCCTCATTTCTGATGGAGCATAAAAAGAATCCAACAATCGATTGGGTTCAAAGAATGAAAAACCGATTCCCTCATCAAAAGATGTCTCTACTTATGGGATTTGATTGTTTTAAAGGGATAGAGTCCTGGATTAGATTTAAAGAACTTTTAAATCTATTAGACACTATCTACGTCGTTTCAAGACTCGACAGCTTAGAAGACCGCCATCATGAATCAGATAAAATTAAACTCTTTTCGCCAAACTTAAAAATTATTTTTTTAGGGAACCATGAATATGAGCACTTAAGCTCAACAGAAATGAGAAACAAAAAAGGGAGACCTTAGTCTCCCTTCTTTAAAATATCTTTTAGTAACAAACTCTATCGCAAGTATAACCTTCGCAATAAACAGGCCAGCCGTACCAGTCATAACCACACTGATAATCGTAATAGTAACAATCATCATAACAAGAATAGCCACCGCCACCATTGTTAGATGAACCACCATTCCCACCGTTCGCAAGACCTACAGCAAGTGCTACGATAAGTAATCCAACAGCTAGATAAACAAGTACCTCTCCGTTCCAAGAAGCTCCATTTGAATAAGCTCTCTTCATAGAGTCCATCATGTATTTTGATGCCTCTTCTGAGCTCATTTTATTAATCGTAATCATTGAGAATGCAGTTTCTAGGTCTTTAGCAACTTTTGCATCCTTAACTTGAGACTTCGCGAAGTCGATCATCTGTGCATTTGTTAAGCCCGATTTTTGTAATTCACGTACAGTTGATGTGAACTTCTTTAACTGAGATTCGTAGAACCCTCTATCCTGCTG
>CAMAYW010000052.1 GCA_945862475.1 Bacteriovorax stolpii | reverse complement strand
GAACTAAGGGCGAACTGGCTTTCAATTTTTGTTGAAGAACATAAATCAGATAAGATCCTCCTTATTTGTCATGATAAAGAAGTGGTGATTGATCTTGAGAAGATTTTAAAAGAGAAAACGACTGCAAGAATAGCCTTTTTCCACTCGGGCATGAATCTCATGAATCGTGATAGACAAGCTGCTTATTTTGCCGATCCAGAAGGGGCGAATATTCTTTTAAGTACGGAAATCGGTTCAGAAGGAAGAAACTTTGAGTTTGCACGTCACTTGATTCTTTTTGATTTACCAAAACTTCCTGATCTTCTTGAGCAAAGAATTGGTCGTCTTGATAGAATTGGCCAAAAAAATGATATTCAAATCCATGTACCATACTTAGAAAAATCATCTGATGAGCTTCTTATGAAATGGTATCATGAGGGATTTAATGCTTTTGAATCTTCTCCTCGAGGTGGTACTGAACTTTATGCAACGGTAAGAGCTGAGCTTTTAGAGCTTATAACCAAAGCTGAACAAGAAGAATATCCAGAAGCTGAGTTGAAAAATTTTTTAAAGAAGACAACTCTTCTTCATCAAGAAATTGAGACAAAATTAGAGCAGGGCCAGGATCAATTGGTTGAAATTAATTCTTTTAATCATCAAAGGGCGATGGATTTTGTGAAAGAATTAAAAACAGTTGATGAGGGAATGGATCTTCGGGATTTCATGCTAAATATTTGGAACCAGCTCGGAGTCGATACAGAGGACATGAACGATCCTTACACATTTTTCATCCGACCTGGTGATAACATGTATCTTCCTCATTTTCCGGGTCTCGAAAATGAAGGTATGACTGTGTCTTTTAAACGCGAGACTGCACTTTTAAAAGATGATGTGACTTTTTTGACCTGGGATCATCCTATGGTTTTAGGGATCATGGATTTCATTTCTTCCAAAGAGATGGGGAATGCAACTCTTAGCGTTTGGAAAACCCCAAACAAGGAACAATTTCTTTTTGAAGGATACTTTCTTTTAAGTGCCATTGCAGATAAAAAACTTCAGCTGCAGAAGTGGTTTCCACCGACACCGTTAAGAGTCCTTCTCAATGCTCAAATGCTAGATCTGACTCAAAAGCTCCCCAAGAAGTTTATTGATGATAATGTAGAATCCATGGGGATTGAGCAAAGAACGCAGATGAAGGATATTCCTAAAGATTTTATTAAGGAATGTATTAAAAAGAGTAAGGAGCTCTGTATCCCACGAGCGAAGCAATATAAGGAAAAATTTAAGGAAGAAATGCTTAAATTTATGAACGCTGAAATTGAGAGGTTAGAGGCCCTGAGGAAAGTGAATCCAACGGTTTCTGAGACTGAAATTTTGCTTCTTAGATTTAATCGGGACAATATGCTAAAAGCTATGGATAAGGCCGAGCTTTCGTTAGATTCTTTAAGAATTATTTTAAGTTAGGAGTTTATATGGGAATGATGACAGAACTAAGTGATGAGACGATCTTCGAAGTTATTGAAAAAGAGCCTTTAGTTTTTATCGACTTTTATGCTTCTTGGTGTGGCTCATGCCGAGTCGCCGCTCCCATGTTTGCTAAGGTTGCCGAAGAAGAGGGAGTTAAAATTTATAAAATCGATGTAGAAAAAAATCCGAAGATTAAAGAGATGATCACTCTTCCTGGACTTCCTTCTGTGGGCTGTTTTAAAAGCGGGGAGCCACAAGACTTAGTGAACGTTACTAAGGAAGAGGCGTTTCGAGAATTTGTAAAAAAAATGAAGGTATAAGATGGATATTAAATCAATTAAAGAGCTCGCTCAAAAATACTCGGTTGATGAACTTAATAAATTTGCCGATGAATTTGAAGCAAGTGGAATTCCGCCAGTTAAAACCCAGGAAGATCCAGGTTCTCAAATGAGCGATTATCTTATGGGGGCTGAACTTCGCGTCCTTCTTGACCAGGGTATGAATATCAATGAAGCGACAAGAGAGTTTTCAAAGAGAGTTCGTGGAGTCCTAACTTGAAGATTAATATAAGACCAGGCCTACTCTTCGACATCGATTCAATTGCAGAATTTCAAGTCAAAATGGCTTTCGAGACAGAGAAGATGGAGCTTCATCTGCCCACTGTAAAGCTGGGTGTGAGTGCCGTTATGGATGATCCTTCGAAAGGGAAGTATTGGTTAGCTGAGGTCGATGGCCAAGTCGTTGGTTGTCTTTTAACTGTTCCGGAGTGGAGTGACTGGAGAAATGGGACCGTTCTTTGGATCCATTCTGTTTACGTTATTCCAGAGTATCGAAAACATGGTGTCTTTAAATCTCTCTATCAACATCTCACAAAATTAGTAAATGAATCCTCTGACCTCAGGGGTCTTAGGCTCTATGTTGATAAAACAAATTTAAGTGCTCAAAAAGTTTATGAAAAATTAGGAATGTCTGGTGAGCATTATCATTTATTTGAGTGGATGAAGTCTTAAAAAAGAACCTTGCTGAGAGTGGAACCGTGGTGGGGTGTGTGCGGTTGGGGGAGAACGATCAAAGTGGTAAGTTTTGATTGTTCAGGGAATGATTGGGAACTTTTGTGGAGTTCATCACCCTCAGCTTGAAGTCTATAAAGCATGAATCATGCCAAGTTTAAATGATTGAATTGTCGTACTTTTTGAGTCCAGAATAGGGCCTAATTGGACCTTTGGTTTCTTTTAGCACCAGTGGGGAGTGTAAGTGGTTTCTATTGGCAACCAACAGAATTTAGTTTCACGACCATTTCTCTAATTGAGGAGATGTTTTTTTGAATCAGCTTCTCCGCCTTCTCGCATCTTCCAGAGAGGTAGGCCTCGGTGGAAAATAATCCAAATCTTTTTTTGTTGTCGGTGGAGTAATTATCAAAATTAAGATTTTTCGATTTTAATGGTGGTGTTCCTTCTCCTTTCATAAAAAAGCAAACATCACTTAATCCTATTCCGGAATTATAAGCAACTCCCAATTGTTGTCTTACAAGTTTAGATGAAGTACAAATCTCAAATTTCATTTTCATGCTTACAATGGGATCTGAAATTTTCTCAAATTTATTAATCTGTTTAAGAATAGGAGAAAGATTCCCCTCTGCCTCTTTCATGTTTTTCGTCATCGTTTTAAGTGTCTGCTTAGTAAAATCATCAAATCGATCACCTAAAATAGTTCTTCCTAAGGCCATCATGGATTTAGCAGAATTCGCTTGTGTCAGCGGACTTTCTTCTAAGAGTCCCTGGAGAGAGGCATATTTTAGAATAGCAACTCTCTCTTCGTTCTCTGCTACCTTTAATTTCATAAGATCATCATCAGAAATCTTACTTGGGTTTTGCTTCGCCCCTTCCTGGATGGACTGAAAAATAATGTCACTTATATTTGTAAATTTTGCGAGTAATTTTTTCTGAAAAAGATCTTCCTCGCATTTTTCGTATATGTCTCCAGAGGTCAAATTCTCTAGAGCTTGAAAGTTGTTACAAAAAGCGATGGCCTTTATACCCATTTCAAGAGAAGGCGTTGGACAATTAAAAGTTTGGGCCAACTCACGTAGTTGATTTTTTCCGGAGGTCGTTGATTCCCTAAACTTTTTCACAAGACTTAAGCATTGCTTTTGCGACACTTGTCCCTCTGAAAGGCTAAGTAGTTCTTTTGAAAATTGAGTTAAGCCTGTCAGGGCATCATTTGGAGCAGGAGTAATACACTGCTTTATTTCGAGAACTCTGGTACTCGCTTTATTCTTTATAAGTTCTCTGTTCTTTAATTCAGAGGATGGATCTTCAAATGGGTCGATGTAGAGGTCATCATACTTATACGCCAATGTTCTAAAAAGACATAAATCATTTATAAATCTTCTTGAGTCACCAGCTTCTTTCGTTAGTATTTGATTGTTATTCGGATGTTCAAAGAGCCATTTACTAAGTGAAACAACCAGTCGTCCAGAAAGCGCGGCAGAAGTTGCAATTAATGCATTCGCTGGATTAATAGAAAGAAACGCAGCTGAAACGTCTAGAACACTAATAAGAGAGTGACCAATTCTTGAGATATCATTTGGTCCGTTTTTGAACTCACAGCCCATTTTAAGAAGATTATTAAAGGAATTAGCAGCTAGTTGAGTCGTTTCAATTTCTTTTTTTAGTTCGTTTTCTTGCTCGGGAGATAACTTATTTGACTGTGATTGAGCGAGATCAAGTTTGGTTTTGAGTTCTGCTGTTTTATTTATTGTATCATTAAAATTTTGAAGTTGAGATGCGCATTGGTTGATCTTCGCATCGGGGGTATTGGCCACTAATTGCAAATTGATAGCTTCGGTGGTGACCAAATCAAGCTCTGAGTTAGATCTTCTAAAAGGACATTCCCGCATGAGTCTTTCAGAAATTGATTTTTTTAATTCGGGGTTTGACTCATTTAAATAAATCCGAGCTTGCATTCCTTTATCGGGAAGCGAAGACAAGTCAACTGGGTCAGCAAAAAGATTGCTTGTTAACAGTAAAATAGTGAAGAGAGCATTAAGTTTCAATGTTCTCATATGATGGAGGCCTGCTTCAATTGGCGAATGAGTGTTTCATTAAAAGCTAAATGACTTGTTGATATTAAAATCGTAATTCCATTTTTCCAAATAATAGTCGTTAATTCATTTCCCGATTCCCATGAACATTGGTAAGAGTCTTTTTCGCTTTTTTCTAAAAAATCTTTTTGATCTGAGACAATTTTCCCCATATGTTTGAAAGTTTCTTGACAATAGCTTGGAAGAGCACTGATCTTTAGTTTATCGGTTAATACTCTTATGAAAGCGACTTCTAAATTTTTATCTTCTTTTAAAAGTTTAAGCCGAGCACATCCAAATGATTGAGTCCCACAAAATTGGCTAAACTCAACATCTGAGAGCTCTAGTTGAAGCTTTTTCTCTCCAGCCTTGAGGTCAAATTGTTTAGCCTCGGCTTTGATCGAGATAAAGAAGAGAACAACGAGAATCATTAAAGACTTAATCATGGATATACATTAACGCAATTGCGTCTCTCCCATGAACTTATCGGAATCCTATGGGGGAAGCCTGAGCTTAAAGATATGGGATGTTTGTTAAAACAATCACTTAAGCCCTCATTTATCGGCCTAGGTGTCTAGGAATTAGACATTCTGATTAAAAAATACAATCGAGCGTAGAGAGCGAGTTGAGTTGGCTATAATCCACTCTAAAGAGGCAATGAATGTTTAAAGTACCTTTCATTCTTATATTATTTTTACCTATCCTCGGTTTCTCAGCAACGATTCAGCCGAAAGGATCAGAATTCTTTTTGAGTAGGGTTGCTGAAGTTCTAAATATTCTTCCTGCCCATTTCCTTGATTCGAAACTCGGAGAAATCTCGGTTGAAGAAATTGCTCTCACAACAGATAAATATTTTGAAAAAGAAGATCTTTGTAGAATTCATCCTGACGCAAAATTTGGTTTAACTAGAAAGAATAAAATTCTTATCAGTTCTAAGTTGGTTCAATTAGCAAAAAATAATACGAATTCTTTTAACTGTGGGCATAGATCTTTTTCTCAAATGTTAAATGCGGTGATCATTCATGAACTAACCCATGTCAAAGATAATCAAGAGCGAATGAGCCTCGACCCTCAATTCCAACGGATTGTAGGAGTTAAGCGTGTAACGAACAATTCTAAGAAGGAACTTATTAATCACAATGCAGCGACATCTCCAGATGCATATGAATTTAAAAATCTTGAAGAATCCCTTGCCGTTAATACCGAGTATCTATTTCTAGATCCAGAATTTGAGTGCCGTCGTCCTGCAACAGCGCAGTTTTTGGCGAATAAAATGAAGGTGGCCCTCAAAGGCAATTGTTTAAAAAATAATAATGTCTTAGTTCAATCTGCTTATCTTGAAGATAACTATCAACTGGCAGTATCAATTAACCCTGATCGTATTTACCAAATTCATTATTTATTTGCTGGTCAGGGAAGAGAGCTCATGTCTCGTTGGGGACATGCGATGTTTCGTTTAGTCGTCTGTGCACCTCACAGAAAAGTTCCTGGTCCTGAATGCTTAGAGGACGTTTCACATCACCTGGCCTTGAGTTACAGGGCGCATATGACAGACTTTAACATAAGCTACACGAAAGGAATTACTGGCGAGTATCCTTCTCAGCTCTTTGTCCTTCGGTATCTTGAAGTTCAACAAGAATACACAAAATTTGAATTAAGAGACCTCTATAGCATTCCACTTAAATTAACTCAGTCTCAAAAAGAAGAATTTATTGATCTGACTTTAGAAAGATTTTGGACTTATCAAGGTCGTTATTACTTCTTAAATAATAATTGTGGCACAGAGGCAGTTAAACATCTCTCAGCTTCACTTACAAATGAAGAAAGTGAACTCATTGGCTCAATTACACCTAAAAAAATCTTCAGAGATATCATCAATAAAAGACATGACCTTTCTGATGGCGTGATTGAAGATTTAACTAGGGAAGAGATGATTAAGAGGAAATTACTTATTCCTAGCATGTATGATGACTACAATTCCATTTTTCAAGAACTGAGAAAACATTTTTCTTCTTACCATCAAAAAAATATGGAGATATTTTTCAAAAAAACTTCCGCTGAAAAACGTCTAGAGGATTATGAGAGTTTTATTGACTCTATAAAGATGCTATCACTTTCTGAGCAAAAACAATTGATCATCAAATTAATTCATTTTGAGCGTTATCTTGCTGCAAGGTTTTTGCAGTCTCTCCCAAAGAATATTATGAAGAAGATGGATGGTGATCAAGATCTTAAAGATAAAATTACTGAGATGGGTGAATCTTTAAAACTGATGAACATGCAGCCTTGGCAGGTTGTTTCATCAAAATTTGGCGTGCCCCTTCCTGAAGAGTTTAATCACCAATTCAACTCATTTTTAACCAAACGAAAAAGCGATATTAAGCAAAGTCTCGATCAGCAAATGATTTCACTCGAATCATTACTAAAAGCAGACGTTTTCGAAAAAGAAACTTTTGAATTGGAATATTTAAAGAAAATAAAAATGATAACAACAAGTTTTCTAACACAAATAACAACAAACCCAAATTAATGGAGGGAATTATGAAAAACATTTTAATTATTGCAGCTATGGTTTTATCAATTGGTCAGGCTTTTTCTCAGACAGGAATTGAGGCATCGACGGCATCTACTCTTTCTCCTTTTGCAACGGCGACAAGACTTATGGAGTCAGCAACAGTAACGGCTTTGGTTCCTTTCGCTTCAACAATTGCCACAGTGCAATCGAGAGGAGTTGCTGGTAAGGAACAATTAAAAGATGAGTTAGTTGGGCTTAACGATGATATGATGAAGGGTTTAGTTAAGACTGTTGAAGACGTTAGACAACCAACGTTAAGAGAACTCTTTTTAGAAATTTCTTCTGATGACTCTCAAATGGAAAATATCTCTTTGGTGGTAAAATCGGGATCACGTCTTCACCGTATTGCAACAGCAGTAACCATGACACTTCTCGCTGAATAATTTTGATTCTTTTTTTAAGTAAAAAGCCCGAGGAATCTCGGGCTTTTTTATTTTCAACCTGCAGAGAGAGGAACGTTGAAATTATTGGATGGGCTTTTTGAGGATTAATTTAGTGGTTGGCCAATTTAATCCAGGGATATTTCTTGAACTATTATGGAGTTCGCCCCCCCTGCTCAAGAAAGAATAAGCAACCACTGTGCCAAATTGTGAAAAGGATAAAAAAATAAAATGATTACCTTTTTGGTCATTTTGCCACAAAGATGAAATAAAGTGTGGCACGAGTTCACTTTTTCTATTCAAGACTAAGAAAAACTTGTTCCTCACTAATATTTTCTGAACGATCAACTTGTAGATTGGGTTTTATGGAAATTTCATGTGAGGTATTGTTTAGTTTTTTAAAAAAACTTCCAAGTTCAATTCTTTGGCCACGATTAAGTTGAATGACTGTTGAAAGTGAGCTGGTCTCTTGTTGGGGAGGAGGCGTATTTATGATCACAATTGTCCCCTGTGGAAGATTCGGGGGAGTTATGGGTTTAGGATTTTGATGAACACTAATTTTAATCTCATATAAGTTTTTTGTGATGTAGCGACAGTTCCCTTTTATCTGCTTTTGATCAGCACTAAGTTCAAAGTCATTGATCGTTTGAATGCTTATCGTTTCTTTCTCTGATTGCTGATCCACATTTGATGAGACAGATATGCCGGACGTGGAGGCAAGGTCAAGCGACTCAGAATTTTTTCGTTTTATTTTCTCCACCTTAAGAAAGCAAGTTTCCCTTTTTATTTCAGCACTAGAAAATGAGATCTGGATATTCGGGTAATTTTTAATGACGTAGGATTCAATGAAAGATCGGCGATGGGCCTTCAGTTTCAGTATAAGGCAATTTTCTTGTTTGGTTATTTCCTCTGAAGGTAAAATGAGTGGGGTTAAATCTCTAAAGATGAGTTCTGACTCTGTTGATGATACGGCACAATACTTTTCAACCGCCTGCTCATCTGCCGAAACGATAAAACTAGAAATTAGAAGTAAAAACCACATTTCTTTAGTATAATTCACTTTATGTCAAAAGAGCTTTCTTATTTAGATACCGAAGGTTACACCGTCTTCACCAGTGAGTTTCACAGGAAACGTGGACGTTGTTGCCAGTCTTCTTGTCTTCATTGTCCCTTTGGCCATACGATTAAAAAACATGGTTTAGACTTTAAAAAGATTGATCAACATGATGAAAATCTCGTTTCTCAAATACTTTTTCATAAAAATGTGAACATTGCCTGGAAGGATTTCCTTCCGGACAATGCCTTATTCTTGACTCTTAAGGGAGTTACATGTGGAATTGTTTTAAAAAATCATATTGTGATTAAAGAATTAATTCTAAAAGAAGAATTTTCTCATCAAGGCATTAGTAAAGAACTCGTTGAGGCCTATCTTTTTTAAAATGTACCCACAACTGAAAAAATAATAAAGCTCCCAATGAGTATTAGAAATGATTTGCTTATCCAAAGATCCTGTTCTGTTACCATATAATTCTCCTAGGGATAAAATTTACGTAGCAAACTGTATCTGTGCCATTCGCCACAAGATGTTCACTACGTAGTATTAAATTTTAAATTGAAATAAGAAGTTAATTTATTGCAGAAAATACTTCTCGAAGATATCGATGTCACCGTCAACCGCAGATAAAACTTCCATTAAGTCCCAAGCCATTTCTGATGCCAGTTTTTCATCAATTGAATATCGATTGATGAGTTCAAATTGAATCTTGGCAAAAAATTCTACATCATTCATTTGAGTTTCATTGTTTGAAAAAAGTGTGTGTGCGAGCATAAACGTCCTCCTTGACGAATATAAAGCTAAGAAACGTGTTCTTGAATTTATTATTTAGTAAGTTCTAATCAGGCCAACCATCAAGCCTCGGATTTCACAATCTTTATCTTTTATAATGATTGGTTTCATCATCTCATTGGCCGGATGTAACTCAATCTGTTTTGATTTTTTGAAGTATCTTTTCAAAGTTGTTTCATTATCTACAACAGCAACTACAATTTGTCCGTTTTCTGCTTGAGTTTGGTGCTTAATAATTGCAATATCACCATTAAGAATGCCGTCATCCTTCATTGATTCGCCTTTTACTTTAAGCGCATAATGCGATCCCTTTCCAAGCATATGAACAGGAACACTAATCATGTCACTATTTTCAATCGCTTCAATGGGAATCCCTGCAGCGATATTTCCCAAAAGTGGGATTTCTTCTGAGTTTTGCTGAACCGCTGAAGGCATTAGTCCTCGTACAGAGTGAGAGTCGTTATTAAGGTAACCACCTGTCGTGAGATACTTGATATAGTCTTGGACCGATCCCAGAGATTTAAATCCAAAATGCTCTTGGATTTCTTTTTGAGTAGGGGAATAGCCATTTTCTCGTACATAGCCAGTTATAAAATCTAAGACTTCTTTTTGTTTTTTTGTAAGGGCCATACGATTCTCCGTATTTTTTCCGTAGTAAAATAAGTATAAGCGTACTTTTTCCGTAGTTCAAGAAAAATAAATAATTTTTTTAAATTGGTGTAGGGGCGCTATTGGTGATGGCTTTCTTTTCAAATCTTTTAATATAGGTGCACTTACGGCATAGCTCTTCTGTGAGGATATGCTTTTTAAAGCCTTCTCTCATTTTAATGAGCCTTTCGT
>CAMAYW010000051.1 GCA_945862475.1 Bacteriovorax stolpii | reverse complement strand
AACCCATAGAAACTACTAAGAAATTAGGCTTTAAAGGCATAGATGATCATCCTGGATGAAAGAGATTTTCTCGAAAAAGAGCTCCGCTTAAAAGGGTTTGAGATTTTTGATTTTTATCAAGAGCGAAGAGTTCTTAATATGGATTCTTTTGTGGCCCTAGATTTAAAAAGAAGAAATGAAATAATTCTCGTCGATACGGAGACGGTGCTTTCTCATCCGGAATCATTTGAGAGATTTAAAACTCTTTTGAATACTTTTCTTGGAGTGATCTTTTTTCATGAACACCAAAATTCTCGAGCTCAAGATTGGGTAAAAGATGAATCCTCTTATCTTAAAAAAATTATTGGCGAGTATTGTTTACCAATGCCGGATCTCAGTTGGAATATCCTATCAAATCAGATTCAGTTTTTTTGGAATTTAGTAGATGAACAAAAAAATCTCCAAAAACATTTAGCTCAATTTAGTTATGAGCTAGAAAATGTTCTTCAAAATGCTGAAGAAGATATGCTGAAGGCTAAAAAAATTCATGAAACCCTCATTCCTAAGAGGAACGAGGAGATCAAAGGAATCGGTTTCACGTACAAATACTCTGCTGGAGAAGGAGGAGGGGGAGAGTTTTATGACTTGGTGCAAACTAGTTCAAAAATTTTTCATATTATCTTCTCGGGACAATCCTATCTTCTTTCAAGTGCTGTGATGGGACTTCTTTCTTCTCAGAAAGAAAATAATTTCAAACCAGATGTCTTTATTCAGGATGTTTCTAAAGAAGCTGATACCATAAATAGTTCGAAGAAAAAGAAAGTAGATTTTGATCTTCTCGTCACAGAAATTGATCCAGCTGCTTTGACTTTTAAAATTCATACGCAATCAAATTCTGAATTTTATAGCTACTCAAAAGAGCAGCTTCGTTTAAATAAAGGTGACACTTACCAAATGAGTAAAGGTGAGAAAATGATCATTTTCTCCTCAGGGTTTGTATTCAATTGGAGAGAGTCCCATCCTAAAGAAAATCTTTATGATTTCTTAAAGAAAGAAGTTCATCTTTCGACTGGTGAATTAACATCCGAATTATTTTTCCAATTAAAGGAAGGTAAAGAGGGAAAGTTTCTCAAAAAAGACGCGACATTGTTGTTGATGGAGGTTAATAGACATGGCATTCATAAAGTTTAGTTTAGTTTTTATTTTTATCTTCTCAACTGCACTGGCCCAAACCAGATTTAGCTCAAAGAGTTGTTTAGATTCTACTTATAAAATGAAAATGATTCAGAAGGGGCCTCTTTTTGGTCTCTTAAAGCAAGAATTTCAAATTGATAAGAAGAATTGCCTCATTCATATTTTGCATCATAAATATTTTCCTAAAGAATGGTACATCGATGTTTGTAGAGAGCCTGTCCATATCAAAGTCACATCGGCCACTGGAGTTGATGTCGCTAAAAAAGACGGAAACTGTCTTAATGTTGATAAGACTCGCGACACTTCAGACTTTTGCTCCCAATATTTTAATCTCATCGATGTGATACAGGATGATGGGCTTATTTTTGCTGAAGGTGATAGAGATAATTTAAGTTCAGCTCACGGAAAAACATATTGTACATATTTGTTAATAAAAAAATATTTAAATGAATCTGTGATTTTTAGTCGTTATACTGAAGTTCCAGATATCTTTTTAGAGCCTTTGAAAACAACACCTGCTCCTGTCACATTGCCTGCAGAGGGAGTTGAAGGGAAGAAGGAAAATGATGGGGCGAAGCTAGAGGCTTCGCCACCAGTATCAAAAAAAACAACTACGATTTAAACTTTTGAGAAAGCAATCTCCAGATCTTTTATTAAGTCATCGCTATCTTCGATTCCAACTGAAAGTCTTATGAGATTATCGTAAATCCCTAATTGTTCTCTGACTTCTTTAGGAATCGAAGCATGGGTCATAATGGCCGGATGGTCCACAAGGCTTTCAACTCCACCTAAACTCTCAGCAAGAGCAAATAATTTTAAGTTTTCAAGGAACCTTCGTGATTCTGCGATTCCTCCTTTCAAAAAGAATGTGATCATTCCACCAAAGCCCTTCATTTGCTTTTTCGCGAGGTCATGCTGAGGATGAGATTTAAGGCCTGGATAAACGACTCTTTCAACTTTGGGATGATTTTCTAAAAAGGTTGAAATTTTTATGGCATTTTGTTCATGAGCTTTCATTCGCACAGCAAGAGTTTTCAATCCTCTTAAAACTAACCATGAATCGAAAGGTGATTGACTTGGACCGATGGCATTTTGATAGAAAAATATTTTATCTCTGATCTCATCAGAATTAAACATGAGGGCCCCACCCACAACATCGGAGTGACCATTGATAAATTTTGTCATGGAGTGAAGAACAATATCTGCTCCTTGATCCAATGGATTTTGAAAGAATGGGCTCATAAACGTATTGTCGACAACTGTGAGTGAACCCACTTTTTTGGCCAAATCAGAAATTGCTCTTACGTCGGAAATTTTAAGTAAAGGATTTGTTGGAGTTTCGAGCCAAATGAGGGCCGGCTTAAATTCATTGATTTCTTTTTCTAAGTTTTTTAAGTTTGTCGTATCCACAAACTTGTAATGATGAATTTCGGGAAAAACTTTTGAAAATAATCGATAAGTTCCACCATAAACATCATCACCGCAGAGTATTTTAGACCCTTTGGGTAGCATGTGCATGATGAGCGTTGAGGCAGAAAGACCACTGGCCGTTACAAAACAATGTTTCGCATTTTCAGTCGACGCTAAACACTCTTGAAGACGAGTTCTCGTTGGATTGTGTGAGCGAGAATATTCGTAACCTTTATGTTCCCCAGGTGAAGATTGAACATAAGTCGAGGTTTGAAAAATGGGCGGCATGATGGCACCGGTTGTAGGATCAGGTTCACCACCGACATGGATAACTTTTGTTTCAAATTTCATTTCTTTCATTTTAACTCCATAAGCTCTTTCATTTCATAGGATGCTGCTAACACCGACAGGCGAGCAATGACTGAATAGACAGCTTCTTTAATGGTATGGTCACAATCTTGTTTAATATCTGATAAGCATAATTTCTGATAAATCATCCCCTGGGCATTAAGATTTGCCTGAGTTCCTCTTAGGGGATTAGTTCTCATGAACCCTCCGGAGCTTTTTCCGTTCACAAGATAAATAGTCACTTCCGCAGGAGCATCGTCATATTTTACGATGGTTTCTACACCTTCTTGAATGAGGACGGAGGTAAATTTCAAATTTCCTTTACCGATATCCATCTTATTTCGCACTTTACGATTCATCGAAATAATTTCTTCTCCGCTTCCAACAACCGAGATACCCATGCCATAAGTTCCTTGAGAAGCCTTAACAAAAACTTGGGAGCCTTGAGGTAAGGATTTCAAAAGTTTATCCACCTCGTGAGCTATTTCATCCAGTCCTTCCTTTGTGTTGAAGTCAACATTCTCGACAGCTGAAAAATGCGCCTGAATTAAATCTGGATTAATAGAAAAATGAGCAGAAAATCTGTTGGCCGTCTCGCGGTAGTGTTTAAAATGATGAGTCTTTTGTCTTTGAAACCATCCAGCAAAAGGGGAGGGAAGAACCGGGATTTTTATTGATTGCCAATGGATCTCAAGGGGAATGGATTGGTCATTGTTAAGAAGAATGACATCAAATCCAAAGGACTTCTGAGTTTCATATTGAAGAAATTCACCCTCTTTAAATTCTCCTCGATGGATGGAGAGTTTATATCCAGAAAAAGATTCAAGTTCTAAAAAATGAATTCCACTCTCTAGAAATAAGTTTTGATCAGGTGAGAAGATTATCACCTCGACATCGGCCATCTCGAGAGTCGATTTCAACTTGTAAAGATGATCAAGATAGTACTTATTTTTTGTGTGAGACTCAGGTAGAAGACCCACTTTTTTTAATCCAGGTTTAATCTCCTGTAAACGTTCTTTAAAGAGATCAGCACATTTTAAAAGGTCTTTGCTACAGAGATTATTAAATCCTGCAGGATACATATTATGATCGACTGGAGCATATTTAAATTTACTTTCTCGAACATCAACACTTGAAGTGAGTGGCTGAGTTAGTTCAGATTGAGCTCTATCAATCCAGTCATTTACCGAATTCCAATGACTACATATAAACTGCTCAAGTTCAACTTTTGAATTAATTTGATACGACATAAGTTTTCCACTTTTCAGTTAAATGTTTAAGATGATCACTTGGTGAGAGACTTATGATTTCTGGAAATTCTAAAACATGGGGAAAGAGGGCCTTCAGCTGTTTTTTTAATTCCTGTTCTCGCTTTTGAAGAGAATCTTTAATTTGTATCAGATGTTGATCTGTTGGATGCCATGGGACAAGATCCGATTCAAGACATTTATTTAAGACCAAGAAATGATCCTGATGAATAAAGTGAGCTGCATGGGAGCGTATTTCAACTGCTTCTTGAGCTTTCCCTTGCTCAACCGAGGTCACGAGAAACCAGTTGCATTGTTCACGAGATTTAAGTTTATCCTGAAGAGCGAGACCTTTAAGAAAAGCTTCACGTGATTGATAAATAACCTGAACAGCTTGAATGAAATCATCAATGAATTGAGCTCCCGTCACTGATTGCAAGTAGCCCAGAAGTTTTCTCACCCCTCCAGAGATCACTCGATTGATGAGTCCTGCTCCAAAAACTTTTTTTCCTGCCTTCGCGGTTTTTTGCCCAAAATAAGTAAAAATTTCGACAAAGTTTTGATCAAAAAAATTTCGAATCTTATTTAAGCTTTCAAGAAAATCTAGAAAGTGTGCTCCCGGCGGGGTATCTAATACGACCACATCATATTGACCGGTATCAAACTGCATTTGAACTTCAACCATGGAGAGAATCTCATTCATTCCTCCGTAGGGCTTTGAGAGAATTTGAACAATACGATTATTTTCCAAATCTGGTGTGTTAAATTTTCTCGCCATTCTTTTAATTGTTTTCTCGGGAGACATAAGAAGTGCATTCAATTTTATGCCATCGATTTCAACAGGCACAACTTCACCAAGCGAATCCGAACCTAAACCAAGTAGGTCTTTTAATCTCTTCGCCGGATCTATTGTGATTAACAGAACTTTAAGGTTTTGCTGGGCGAGATTTATAGCACGTGAGGTTGCAAGAGTTGTTTTTCCAACTCCACCAGTACCGCAAAAAATTTCGAATGATTTAGTGGAAACAGTCACTAAAGATCCCTCTCTATAATGAATCGCTCACTATTCTATATGAGTTTTGAGAGAGACCCAACTAAATCCGTCTCAATTGCCATAGGATCTTGTTTCAAGGAGTGCTCAAGAACGCATAGCATCTGAGATCTGTTTTCCTCGACGAGCTGTTTTTCATTAATAGTTTTCTGTTTTAGTCCAAGGGGAAGATTTGCTAAATCCTTTTCAAGAAGCGGATAAAGGCAATTATTGACTGTAATATCAATGGTCACAGGTGTTCGCTCAGAGAGTCCCACCTTGAGTTCTACGGCCTCTTGCCATGCCATTAAACTTGGAAGAGTGATGACATGTATTTTTGTGTAATCAGGATTATTTAATCTTGAGAGCATTTTTCCAGTATCTTCGAAAATAATTCCGCTTTCAAAAATTTGTTTAAAATTTGTTGTGCTCTCGACCATTGTTAGCGCGTGTCCAGAGGCAGGTGCGTCTAGAACAACAATCAGCCTAGGATTTTCATTTTGCATGTCCAAAATTTTTCCCAGATAGATGAGATAATTAAAACCTGGAACCATATTGATGAGAGCACGAAAAAAGGGCGTTTTAACAATCCAGCCTGCGATTAATTTAGAGTTCAGTTTTTTCTCGATATAATTTCTGGCGGAATCTTCAAGATCTAGAGAAAGTTCCCGAATACCATTAACTAATTTATCGGATGAACCTTTATGAATTTCACCCAAGGACTGATTTTGAAAAGTGAGATAGACCACTTCATGATCATGCTCTAAAAGATAGCGAGTGAAAGCTTTACTAAGAGTGGATTTCCCCACACCGCCTTTACCAGTGAATATATAAAGGCGATGTGGTTGGTTCATTAGAAGAGGTACATTCCCGTGATGAGAAGTTTAAAATAATAACCCTTAAGGTCTGATTGATCGTCTTGTTGAACTTCAAAAGGCCAGTGCATTTGTCCCATAACTCCAACAACATAATGATCATTCAACCGAAGATCAACACCCCCACCAAAATTTAGACCAAAAGAAATCTTTTGATCGGTCCATTGTGTTGATGTGGCACTGGCCCTTTTTGCTCTTGGGGCATAAAAACCAAGTCCACCCAAGAAGTAAGGGGCGAGCTGATCGTATTCTACAAATCGACCCTTTATTGAACTTGTTAGTCCCATGAGTTTCATTCGTTCGTTTTCATCAGTATGCTCAGACATGTGAGCGTTGACGAGAACATCAAACGAGTAACTGGCTGCATATGAGTAAAGTAGGTCGAGAGAGATTTTATCATTTCCATGCTTAGAGTAGTTACCCAGAAGAAAAGTTTCTCCAAGTCCAAATCCAACGCCATGACGCTGAAGGCGACCTGACTGACCACTAGAGCGAGTAGGAGTTGGCCTATCTTCGACCTCTTCAGAAGAAAACTTTTCTTCCTCTTTCGTGCGAAGTTCACCTGCGGTGTTTGGAGTTTTGATTTTCGAGGAGAAGGAACTTTGTTCACTTGCCTGAGAAAAAGAAAGAGACGGGGTAAAAAAACTCATGGCCACAAGGGCCATGAGTATCATGCTAAATTTTTTGTTACTCATGAACTAAGATTAGTTCAAAGTAGCAGAATTTTCCATAGAAGAGTTAAGGTTAGCTACGAAAGCAGGAATTTCTGCGTTGATAGCTGCAGCTGGAATATCAAAAGTAAGGTTCAATTTACCTTCTAGACCACCGATATAACCAGTAAGAGTTCCTTCTTCAGAACGGATAACACGCTTAAGAAGTTCAGTGTTACCTGGCTTAAGAGATTTACGCTCTTGATCGAAAAGAAGCTGGATCTGAGTCATATAAGTGATGTCGTTTTTTGACTTGTTGTCGATAACTTGGATTTCGTGACCTTCACGGATGATCTGAGCGATCTCTTCAAGTGTAACATAGCAGCTTTGGAAAGTGTCGTAGAGCTTGCGGTTCTGGTAACGCTTGATGATACGTACGTCTTTCATGTTGTTCCCCTAATTTTTAGTTATACCCTTTCAATCTTCTTTAAAGGTACTTTCGTTAATAGTTTTGTTTAGTCTCAAGAAACGGTGCACTCAAAATAATATGTTTTGGCGCACTATCGCTTTTCGAATCGGTTGGGTTTTACTAAGACCGAGTTTGGCTGTCAACCCAGATGGTCATAAAAAATCCTAAAGATGAAAAAAAAATAGCCCTAAGGGGTAAAAAATTCCCTGTTCGTACTTTTCTATTAACGAGTTTTCAGTAGTTTAAGTTGCAAATCTCAGTTGATGCAGTGACATCATTAAATCTAACCAAATTCTAAGAAACCTAATAAAAGGCACCGATAAAGCTCCAAAGGTGGCCAATTGAATTGCCCCTACCAAAGCACAGGAAGTCTATGAAAGTTTTTCGTTTGATTTTGAGTTCTGTCCTTTTTGGAAGTTTTCTCACAGGGTGTGCTCATCAAAAACCTGTGAACTCGAATGATTTATCCCAATTTACTCCGGAACAAATAGAGCAATTAAATCGAGAGGCCCTCCTCATTGCCTCAAAACGTTTAGAAGAAATGGTCATTCAGGCAAGAACCAACCAATCAACCTTAAATTATTTAGCAACGGACTTATTTTTGAAAGGAAATATGTCCCTTCTTGAGGGTGATTACGCAACGGCAGCTGTTTTGTTTAAGCATCTCGTGACCCTTGTTCCCGACGATGAGTTTCTTCAAAGAAAATACGCGATCTCACTTATTCGAGAGGGTGATTTAGAGAATGCAGTTGGAGTTTTAGAAAAACTTTATAAAGATACGAAAGATGAACGAGTGGGACTGATCTTGGCCGGAGTTTACACGGGTCTAGAAAAAGAAGATTCTGCTCGAAAAATATACCGTCAACTCTTGGTCTTAAATCCCAAAAATGAAGATGCCTGTATTTTCCTAGGGAAGTCACTTGCTGTATCTAAAGAAACATCGAAGGCCATTTCTCAGCTTAAAACATGTGCTTTAAAAGATAAAACGAATGGAATGTACGACTATTATGTTGGAAAGATTTATATGGACATGGGAAAAATCCCGGAAGCCATGGAATCTTTCAAGACTTCCAACAATAGACAGCCCTCTCTCGCCCAAGCGACGAGTGCTCTAGGTATGCTCCTTGAAGAGCGCGAGGATCATGATGGGGCGATCAAGGTTTATAAGAAGTATTTGAATCTTCAACCAAATGATTCGACGATTCTTAACCGAATGGTACAGGTCTTGTTTCAAAAAGAAAAATTTGATGAAGTCGTCACTTACGCTGAAAGATTAAGTGACTTAGAGCCAGAAAATTTAAATCTAAAAGTAAAACTTGGCATCCTCTATACTGATTCAAAAAAATACCCGGAAGCTGTGTCCATTTTTAAGGACCTTCTCGCTGCTGCTCCCAAATCTGATAAAATCCTCTATTATTTAGGGGTCATCCATCAGGAGATGAATGATCTTCAGAATTCAATAGAATACTTTAATCAGATTCCATCGAGCAGCGGGCTTTATACCGATAGCTCAGTTCAGATGGCGAATATGCTTTCAACTTTAGCGCAATCTCAGTCTGAGATCGAAGGTAAATTCATTAAATTCGTGAATTCAAAAATTGATGAATTAAAAGACATGCGAGTGGAATTTAGTGTTATTAAAGCTGGTTATTACGAGGGAGAAGGCAAATATAAAGAGGCGATGGAAGCCATGATGGTGATTCAGGACGAAAAGAATTTTTCAAATCAACATAAATATTATCTTGCTAATCTTTACGAAAAAGAAAAAAGGTATGAGGAATCAACAGCTCTTGTAATGGGGATTTTAGAGAAAGAACCCAAAAATGCTCATGCATGGAATTTCTTAGGCTACTCTTTACTCGTCAGAGGAGTTGAGCTGGATAAAGCTTATGATTATATTCAAAAAGCCTTAAAAATAAATCCAGATGACGGATACATAAGAGATTCACTAGGTTGGTACTATTTTAAGAAAGGTCAAACGAGTAAGGCCCTTAAAGAACTTGAACTTGCTTTTAAAAAAGTACCAGATGATGTTGAGATCATTAAACATCTTGCCTTTGTTCATCGAGAATTAAAAAATTATAAAAGAGCAAAAATTTATTTTGAATCGGCCCTAAAGCTTGTGCGCTACCAATTTGAGCGTCAAGAAATTTTAGGTTTTATGACAGAACTAGAGGTTGAGCGAATTCCGGCATCAGAAAAATTGGATTAAATGGTTAAATTTCTAGTCATTCTATTTTTCATCTCTTCCTGCTCATTTCTTAAGAGTTCTCCCTCTCTTAAATTGATTGAGACAGATAAACTTCTTGATTCTGTAAAACTCACCGGTGAAGGCAAGGGAAGACTTACTTTGGGTCAGAGTCAGCACGTTTTCAGTGTTGATAGTATTTTAAATGAAAACAATGATTGGATTTTTGCCGTCACCATTCCTCTCCATGGAGAGGAGGTCATGATTTTATCTGATATAAAGAGTCGTCAAATGCCATCGTATGAGGCTTCTTCATTTGAGGCGAGGATTGCAAATGAGTTTCATCGATTAAAATTACATAAATTCATCACGACAGAAAAATTCATGAGAGAGCTTCGCTATTTAATCAGGTTCGGGCTTTCAAAGCAGTGGGGGCAAAAACGAGATTGTAACCCACAGCAAAATGGATTGACGTGTATTCTTGATGAAGAGAAATTCCTTGTTTCTGTTTCAGACACAGAAATAACAATAAAAAAAATCCTCGGTAATGGGCAAAGTTTACAAATTGTAGCAAAAAATCTTACTGATTCTTTCTTCCAAAAAACAGACATTCTTTTCTTCTTAAATGAGTTAGATGAAAAGAAAAAATCATCGCCCTTTTCACTAGAAATTTTCTGGTAGAAAACTAATCCAGAGCATTTTGGTTGCAAAATGCACCTCTTGTCAGAAATCTATTGTTTTTATAGTGATTAATATCGCTCTGATGGCTTACAATTATCCTATTTATTTTCAGGAGTCTTAGATGA
>CAMAYW010000050.1 GCA_945862475.1 Bacteriovorax stolpii | reverse complement strand
TGGAATAGGAATGAAAAAAAATAACGTCTTCGAATTACCTTCTCTGAGTACTACGCTGTCCCTACTGGGTATGGCGTCTCAAGTTGAATCTCTGAAGGCGGATAATAAGAAAATCAGTGAACAGGCAGCTCGAACAATTCTCAAGGCCCTAGACACGAAAGATAATTATACATTTGGGCACAGTATGCGTGTGGCCTATTTTTCGATTGTGACAGGCACCGAGGCACAGCTATCTTCGGAAGAAATGTTCGAATTAGAATTGTCGGCCATTTTTCATGATATCGGAAAAATTGGAACACCAGATGCTGTTTTGAATAAGCCCTCTCGCCTTTCTGAGGAAGAGTTTCTTATTATGAAAAAGCATCCCGAAAACTCTTATGAAATTTTAAAAGAATTCCCCTACTTCGATAAAGTGGCGGAGAATGCAAGACTTCACCACGAAAGATTTGATGGCAAAGGCTACCCTTTAGGCCTTAAAGGTGAAAACATTCCTACTGCTGCTCGCATCATTCTCATCGCGGACACTTTTGATGCTATGACCTCAACACGTCCATACAGAAAAGGACTCCCTTACGAAGTAGCATATGAAGAATTGGTTCAATTCTCAGGAACACAATTTGATCCACATCTCGTAAAACTTTTTATTCAAGGTATGAAAAAAGAGGCGCTAAAAGGCGAAGAAGAATTTTTTATTCCTCTCATGGATAAAAAATTCAACAAGAATGCTGCTTAATTATTCACAAAAATTTGTCTTGGCACTAGATGAAACCATTCTGTTCTGAACATTCTGACAGCCTTTAGCCGTTTCATAGACATTATAGGGATGGCATTCTATTTTCTTATTCAGATATTTCACAGAAGAGGAGTTATCCTCACAAGTCTTATAGCTTGGAGCATCTACGCACGCCCAATGCTTACCAGCACAATTATAAACAAGTCCTCTGCCTAAATACTCGTAGTCAGGTGGTGAAACATATTCTTTTTTGATTTCTACAGGTTTTTTTGTTTCAACTTGTTTCTCTAAATCTTCCAGTATTTGATCTGTAATACTTTCGGAATTAACTGGATCCGTGGTTACCGTGCCGTCAATGGAATCGACCGAATCAGAGGATGGAGTGGCAACATCAACTGAAGGTGTTTCAGTAGTAGGTGTTTCTGATTCTGTTGCTATAGGATCCGTGATAACAGGCTCAGTAATAACTGGCTCCGTGATCACAGGAGACTCTGTCGTGGGGGTCTCAGTTGTCGAAGCAGACACTGGATCAGGTGTTGTTTCCTCTACAACTGGAGGAGCTGATTCTTCTGGTGTTGTGGATGCTGTATTCGTAGAATCCGCAGGTGTTTCGGCAGGAGGAGTCGCCTCCTTATTCGCTTCTTCTTCAATTTTAATATTCTTTTTAACGGGTCTTTTTCGTGGCTTAAGTTTTACAGGTGCCTCAGAAACTTCGACGTCCTCACCTTCATCTGGTACCAAAAAAAGAATCGCTAAAATAGCAGCGAGTCCAATTAATATGAGCCTTTTCTTTTTTGCCTTTGCAACGGCATCACTATTATCAGGAGCTCCATCTAGACTTCCCCCTGGATAAAGCTCATCCGACGAAGAACTCTTTTTCTTAGTCTGAAATTCTTCAAATTTCTTTTTTAGTTTATGAACAAGTGACTTGTTTTCTTCAGCTGCAGGAGCAGAGACGTCACTTTGAGTTCCCTCGCTGGATAAATCCGCAGAAGAGATTTCGGTCAAACCAGTTTTGTCTGCATCGCTAGATGCACTAGAATGAGACTCAGAGGCTTCATTTTCATCTAACTCGTCGTCATTGGCCTTAGGCTTTTTCCCAAGGGGAATTTTGGACTTCAAGTCATTTATTAATTTATCGAGGATAACGACTCCTATTGAAATGGGTCTTGTATTTGGCCCATGTTATCCGGTATTCTCATTATAAGGCAGCCTGCGGTATTTGCAATCAAATCCCATAGGAGATCAAGGACTTATCATTGAATACAAATCGGGACGAAGGTGTTATTAAGTTTAAACTGACTCTCAAAAGGGCACCGGCCCCAGAGATGAATCAAGTTATCGCCCTTGAAAAGTGGCGCGCCCTGTTTTTTAAACTAGGTCTTATTGGTGAATACCCGATCGAAAAGGTAGGGTTCGGAAACCTGTCTTCCCGCCTTCCAAAGAAGAGTTTTATTATCACAGGAAGCCAAACTGGGCACCTTGCTCACCTTCAGGCCCATCATTATACAAAAGTCATTGAGTGTGATCTTAAAAAAGGATCAGTCACTGCCGAGGGCCTTATTCCTCCTTCAAGTGAATCTCTCACTCATTATGGTATCTACGAAGCTAATCCTGCCATTCAATATGTTTTTCATGTTCATCATAAAGAACTTTGGGAAATGCTCAAAAATGGTCCCTTTGATTTCATTGATGACGACATTCCGTACGGAACACAAGAGATGGCCCAAGCAGCTTCTGATCTTCTCTATAATAAGACATCAGGAATATTCGTTATGAAAGGCCATGATGATGGGATTATTTCTTATGGATCATCAGCTGAGGAAGCGGGCAGAATTATCCTAGATCTCTACAGAAAATTGGCCATCAGGCAGTAATATTTTTAATTCATGAAATTTTTCTTTCAGTTTTTCTGAATCAGAAGCGGCAATAAAATAAATCTCGAACCGAGTATCGCCAGGAGATAGATGAAGGCATCCTTGTAGACTTTTTATGGTCGAAAATTCCCCAGAAGATTTTAAGGAGTGACTCAGGATCAGCATCGAAGACTGATTATCATTGGCGTATTTTTTTGAAAGAAGCCACGTCACGAGTCCCATGGTTTTACGATAATTAATCTCGGAGCAAGTTCTAATCTTAAGCTTTCCATCTTCAAAATATGTAAATGAGTCGACTGAATAACCTTCTATCGCTCCTTCACTCTTCATTGCCTCTCTAATCGATTGAAATTCATTTTCAAATCGGTCCCACTCACTTTTAGAAACCTCGTGGTAAAAACTTAGTGATTTGAAACTTGGGTCATTAAGATTAGTAAAGATCGATCCTTTGTACTGAAAGCGATCATCAACGATATTTTCATAACCAATATAAGTTCCATCCGGGAATACATAATGCGAGAAATCTTTTTTTCGATCAAGAAAAGGTTCAATTAAAAGGCTTTTGGATTTTTTTAATTGTGGAAGAAGCTCATACTCTTCACCTTTTTGGAATTTAACAAAATTTTGTCCAGACATTCCAAAGGGGTTTTTCGCTAGATAGATCTGTCCTTCTTGAATGTTTAGGTGAGAAATATCTGAGATAACTTGTAGACCAGGTGTAAAACGGGACGAGAATAACTTGGAATTTAGTTTTTTTTCTAGTGGAATATTTTTAAGACTTCCCCACCAATTTTCAAACTCTACCTCATTTGAAAATGAAGGGACACTTCCAGAGATCTGGGTCACATGTTCTATAAAATTTTTCGAATAAAACTTATCCGTTACTAAAGGTCTGTTTTCTAGATAGAGAGCTAGAAATTCAAGAGAGTGATTTATCACCTTGGGTGGAGATTTATTTTCAAAAAGAGTGATCTCATAATCAGCGTTGACTTTAATGGGCTTCATTTACGAGCGCTTAGTAATTTTAAAATCATCATCAAAATCGATGAGACTTTTTACAAAATCCTCGTCTTGAGTCCCTTTCAAATGGATAGATGGATCGAAGGCGATTCCCTTACTTCGAGCTGGAGTTAAGGGCCATGGAAGAGAAGCCTGATAGTACTTCCAAAGTGAGTCCTCTTTTCTCCATTTCTTCATCCAATAGGAGCCAAAAGCAACGTGCCCAATTTCATCTTGAAGGACGATGTCTAAGATTGAAGCGGTCTCTATATCTCCAAGTTCTCTAAACACTCTAGCGTAATACTGGGCAAAATCTAAATTTGCCGCCTCAAAAGTCATCGACATCACGGCGGTATACTGAGCAGGTGTTTTTAACTTTTCCATTTGTCGCCAAAAAAAATCGTTCAACGGAAAATCACCAAACTCAAACCCGAGTTCATTAAGTCTCTTGATATAAAGACCCAAGTGCTTTTGCTCTTCTTTGAGTGCCGTCACAAGCCCTTTTTTAAATCGGGTCTCTTCTTCATTTTGGTGAGGATAAAGAAGAATCGCTGCCGCCATCATTTCAATCGCAAGTAACTCGTGATTAGCAAAACTGTGAAGGGCCATGGCCTTCATCTCAGTTTCATTTAGCCGACTGGCCTTAGGAAATTTCATGTGTTGATCAGAAAAAGAAAGCTTACCCGATCTGCCAGGCAGCGATGGGAGATTGTAGTCCTTCCAATCCGTCCAATCGATGGAGACTGAAAGAAATTTAGATTCTAGATTCTCTCCCTCTAAAATAGTTCGGGCAAAATCTGAATAAGATATTTTATCGGAATTTTCTAAAGGCCTTAGCTGCATCACTTTTTTTACCTCCGCCACCGGATTTCATTCCAGATGGTTTGGGTCTTCTTATTCCCTGCTCACCAGATTTTCCAGACTTTTGCTTAGAATTCTTGTCTTTATTCTCTTCTCTACCCTTCTGCCTGTCATTGCGCCCGAATTTTCTTTCTCCTCGTTGGCCCTCGCGACCATCTTCTGAAGGAACATCTCTGGGAGGTCTGCGGTTAAATCGGCGTTTTGAAAAACACTCATCACATATATTAAAGCGAGTATTTGCGGGCATTTTACAACCACAACTAGAGCAATTCTTTCCAATTTTATCAGAAAGAAGCTCATTCAATCGTTCAATCGCCTTAGATTTATTTTCTAATAACTGCTTCTCATCATAAGAGAAATTTTTCTGATTAAAGTGCCTTGAAAGCCACTGAAAAAGTTCCACACATTTAATAGATGTTTCAAGATAGTCGATATTATCAGACCTATCATCGATAGGTTCGTTATAAATACTTTGAGCGGTGACATAGTGATTGAGAATCCAGAGGTAATATTGAACATGTTCAATGAGACCTAAATTCACTGGAGCACAAGCAAAACCAAAAATTTCTGAATTCGATAATGTTCTATCTTCATCAGCTGCTTCAACCATTTCAGCGAGCTCAATCATCTCTTTCATATCCACACAATAGAATGGTTTCTGAAAAGTCATGGTGTTAAATAGGCGCAGAAATTCTGAAAGCTGAAGAGTTGGTAATGAGTGAGACTCAAGAGCGTTATTCACGGAACTAAAGATATCAAGATCTGGACCCACCATGGCCTTACCTTGCTGACCAAGGTGGTGGTCGAGTGCATTTCGGAGCGTCCTTAGCCCATCTTCAACTCGGTTAAGAGTCGTCACTTCCCCCACTGGGAAGCGCTTAAATCTTCCAGCACGGCCAGCGATCTGTTTTATTTCGGAATAAGTCAGAGGGTTTTCTTTATCATCGACAAATTTTGAGAGTGCAGAGAAAACAATTCTTCTCACGGGAAGATTCATCCCCATGGCAATCGCATCCGTTGAAACCATGATATCGGTTTCACCTTCATCAAATTTTCTCGCTTGCTCCCGACGAACCTCAGGAGAAAGACGTCCGTAGACAATTGAAACTTTAAAATCGAGTTCTTCTAAATCTGCTTTATATTTCAGAGCATTTCTTCTTGAAAATACAATAAGAGCGTCACTCTTTTGCATTTGAGAAAGTGGAATCTGATGATCCATGACCTTTAGTTCAGTCATCCTCGTGTATTCTTTAATTTCTAACGTATCACCACAAAGGGCCAAGACTTGTTTAACGAGTTCTAGAACCGAATGGTCACCGCATAAGTGGATTTCATCAGCTTGAATATTAACAAGTGCTCTCGTCCACGCCCAGCCTCGCTGAGGATCCGTGAGCATTTGAATTTCATCAATCACACAGCAATCAAACTTCGTTTGAAGTTTTGCCATCTCAATCGTAGAAGAGAAGTGAGTAGAATCTGGAACCTCAATCACTTCCTCACCCGTTAAGAGAGTGGTTTTTACACCTTTTGAACTCATGGTATCGAAAAGTTCAGAGGCAAGAAGTCGAAGTGGTGCTAGATAACACCCTTTCTTTGCTTGGCAGAGCGCCTCAATGGCGTGATAAGTTTTACCAGAGTTGGTTGGACCCATGTGATAAATCACACGACGATTCATTCTCCTGGCATCAGTGTGTAACCAAAACTGCCCAAGATATTCTCTTAAAATCGTAGACGAAACGTCTTTACGCTTAAGAGCGAGAATGGCGCCTGTGAAGCGCTCAAATTCTTTTCTGAGAAAGACTTCGCCTTTCCAAATATTGGTCTCCAATTGGAGATAAAATCTTTCATACTCTTCATTTGAAACGAGCTCTGGCTTGAGGCCCTGCTCAACTAAGAGAGTATTAAAAAACACATTTAATTTTTCTTTATAGACTTTACCCAGATCAGACTTAGGACCGAACTTAAGTCTAAAGTGAGCTTTCACTTCATTCTCCAGTTTATTCACTGAAGAACGTTTAAGTTTATTTCTCATTTGATGAAAATTCTTTTCAAGATTTTTCTTCAAATCAAAAACAGCATTAGAAACATCTGTTATTTTTCTTGTGAGAATCCACTCATGCAGCTTTTCTTCTGACTTATCTATGAGAGATGTTTGAGTGGCAAACACAGCTTCTCGTACTTGGGTTCTGTAGTCACCAAGACACTGAACGCACTGACACGATAGATCGCGGTCATTGAGCTTTAGTTCAAAATTAAGTTTTAATAAATCTTGGGTCGTTACGTGTTTCGTACTTTTTTCTTCAACCCAAGCCTTAAATATGTCCTTATAAGATTCAGCGACATCTTTATTAAATTTACCATCTACCAGAAGAGGATAAGAATTTGTCACCGGAAAAAGATAATCCTCAACAAGACAAGTCTCTAAAATTGCTTCTCTCTCAAAGACCTCTACGACTCTTCCGAAATGTTTTTCAAAAAGGGACTCTAGGGAAGGATGAAGATCTAAAAGAGCTCTTGTATCAATCGCAATTGCTTCAAGGGTATCTAAAATGATGTTTGATTCTTCTAAAGGACGCATCCCAGGAGATTCTTCATCTCCTAGGATACTCGTCGTTATAAGTGCTTTTCGTGATAATTCTAGGTTGGCGCGGATGTCCTCATATAAGGACTTTATTTCATTACTCAATTAGTTGATCTTCCTCTTAGTTTGCAAGTTCTACGACAAAAGCTGTCGCTAACTTAGCAAATTTAGCAGCGTGCTTTGCATCACCGCCAGCAGATTCTAACGTATCTTTTGCCGTGTGAATGCTGCGGTTAATGTCTTCCATTGTTGATTCAAACGGGATTGACGCTGGGAAACCGTTCGCTGTCCATGAAGCATGATCTGAACAACCATAACCACAACGAGAATAGCCCCAAGAAACTTTTACGTATTCATCAATAAGGCGACCAAGAAACTCGTTTTGAGCTCCGTTTGTATAGTCGGCCATCATCACGATGTCTTTATCAACAGTCCCTTTTTTAAGCGTCATATCTAGCTGCATAACACCGATAACTTTTTGAGACTTTTGCTTATACGATTGAGCAATCTCTTTTGATCCAAGAAGCCCTACTTCTTCAGCCGCATAACCCATGAACTGAATCGTGCGCTTCGGTTTAAAGTCTGAGTTCATAAGAATACGGATGACCTCAGTGATAGTAGCGATACCAGAAGCGTTATCGTCAGCACCTGGAGCTCTTCCATTTCCACCAAACATTCCCGCAATTGAGTCAGCGTGCCCACCAACAATAACAATTTCTTCTGGTTTCTCAGAACCAGTGATTGTCATGATGATTGAAGCTTGAGGCCAGCTCTTATGGTTATAAAGCTCAACTTTAACGTCGTTACGCTTTTTAGCAAGATTGGCCCATGTGTCGCGAATGAATTCAGAAGATTTCACTCCCGTTTCAGACTTGTAGAAACGTGTATTGAAGTCAGAGAGTTTTAAAATCATGTCTCTAATTGTTTTTTCTGCAACTTGAGATACCATCGGCGCAGCGACACCTTGCTGATCAATAGTGTAGTCAGCAAAAATCGCTCTTTTGGCAAAATGCATCTCTCCCTGACTTGTGATCGCCTCGATCGCTTCAGCTTCTGAGCTGTGCTGAATAAATCCACCGCAGCGGTGAAGATCATGGTGAATCACATGAGAAAGCTTCTCAATTTCTTGAGCTGAAAGCTTAACCACAGAAGCACCTTCACCAGTAAAAACTGTTTGAACTGATTTATTTAAATTGGGTCTAATTTTTGCCAAAATTTGATTATCCACAGTAAGCCACTGTGAACCAGGTGAAGCCATCGTGGCCGCTGAAAGTGTAAGAGCAACTAATCCTAAGATTTTTTTCATTTTTCCATCCTCGCTATAAAAATGACTGGTACAATTAACCCATAGATTAATCTTGTTTGGGAAGGGAAAGTTCTATGACTTTGCCTTACAGAGACTCGCCGCACCATAACTAGAGGAGAAAGATGAAAACCGCTCTTACAAACCTACTTGGAACAGAATTACCAATCATTATGGCCCCAATGTTCCTTGTGACAAATACCAAGATGATCGTGGCAGCTGCTGAAAGTGGTGTCGCTGGGTGCATTCCGGCCCTTAATTTTAGAACGATTGAAGAACTAGAAGTGGGTCTGAAGGAAATTAGAGCAAAAACCAATAAGCCTTTTGGGGTCAACCTCATTGTGAATAAATCAAATATTCACGCAAAGAAGCAGCTTCATAAGTGCCTTGATATGGGAGTGGATTTTTTTATTACTTCCCTTGGCTCTCCAGAAGAAGTCATCCGCGAATCAAAAAAGCAGGGAGTCAAGGTTCTCTGTGATGTGATCGAAGAAGGGTACGCTAAAAAAGTGGAGGATATGGGTGCAGACGGAGTGATTGCCGTGAACAATGGGGCCGGTGGACATCTTGGAAATATTCCCGCTTCTGTTTTAGTGCCTGCTTTAAAAGCTGTTTGTAAAATTCCAGTGATCTCCGCTGGTGGAGTTGGTAGTGGAGCAGGGATTCTCTCCATGCTTGCCCTAGGAGCAGATGGACTTTCCATCGGTTCTCCATTCATTGCAACGACTGAGTGTGAAGTGGGACAAGATTATAAACAGGCCTGTATTGACTACTCTGCTCAGGACATTGTCGTCACAACAAAACTCTCTGGAAGTCGCTGCACGGTGATTAACACTCCTTATCTTAAAAAGATTGGAACAGATCAAAATTTTATCGAAAGCTTACTTAATAAAAATAAACAGATTAAAAAATACGCCAAGATGGTCACTTACTATAAAGGGATGAAGATGCTCGAGAAAGCGGCTTTCAGTGCTTCTTATAAATCTGTTTGGTGTGCGGGAAGCTCCATTGAATTCACTAACAAAATTGAATCGGTTAAAGATATTGTTGATCGCTATAAAACTGAAATTCAAGAAGCAAGAGAAAACTTAAACAAGGTTATGGGATAAATATGAAACAATTTTATAAAATGATGGATAAGATTCTTGCGAACCCTACTTCATTTAATCTTTTAGCTCTGGATAAGCTTCTTCGTTTTGCGATTCCTTTTAATGCTCCTCATGGCTTTAAATTAAAAAAAATAAATAAAGAAGAAGTGATTATTGCTCTTCCTAATAGGAAACTAAATCACAATCACCTGGGCGGAATTCATGCTTGTGCCATGGCAACAGTGGGTGAATATTGCGCGGGAATGAGTTTACTAACATCGTTTGGAATTAGTAAGTATCGCCTTATTCTTTCTGAACTCAGTGTGAAATACACTTATCAAGGAAGAACTGACCTCGAGGGATTTTGCTCCCCCACTCAGATTGATGTACAAAAAGTGTCCGAAGGTCTTGAGACTGAGGGAAAATATCTTCAAGAACTTAAAACCATCATTCGTGACTTAAACGGAAAAGAAGTGGCCGTGGTCACAACTCTTTGGCAATTAAAAGATTGGGAAAAAGTTAAGACCAAATAAGAACCAATTGCCGAGCTAAAAAAGCGAAGATATAGGCTATGGTCATGGTGTAAATGACCATGACAATAGGCCACTTGTAGGAATCAGTTTCTCTTTTCATCACAGCAAAGGTTGAAATGCACTGAGGAGCAAAGACAAACCAAATGAGAAGTGCTACCAGTGTGCCTGCTCCAAAATGAGTGAGAAGGGCATCTCTCATTCCCGCTTCATTTTCACCTTCCACAGATAAAACAAGAGAGAGAGCACTCACAACAACTTCTCTCGCTCCAATACTTGGAATTAGCGCCGTCGTGATTCTCCAATCAAACCCTAAAGGTTTAAAGACGGGTTCAAAAACTCTACCAATA
>CAMAYW010000049.1 GCA_945862475.1 Bacteriovorax stolpii | reverse complement strand
TATTAGGCAGGAGTCTGTCTTTAATCCAGAAGCAAGATCACCAGTCGGTGCGAGAGGTCTTATGCAACTCATGCCTAAGACAGCAAGACGGTATAAAAAGTCGGTTGGTGATAAGCAACTGGTTAATCCTGAAGTAAATATTGAACTTGGAATCAAATATTTTACGACTCTCATGAAGCGCTATGATGGAAATCTTGTCTATGTACTTGCCGCTTATAATGCGGGTGAGGCGCGTGTGGAGAGATGGAAGTCCCAATATTTTGATACTGAACAATCGATATTAAAAAATATTGAGGCGATTCCTTTTTTAGAAACAAGAAATTACGTGAAACTTATTTTTAGAAATATCTTCTTTTATAAACTTCTTTTAGAAAATAGCGATCAATTAACAGATCCAAGAGAAGCGAATAAAATTTTTGATGTCTATCTTGGGTTTAATAAATAGATCTTTCTTGGACTCATTTTTGGCAAAATCACGAAATAAAGAACCAACTCAAAACCGATCAAAAATTACCGTCGATGCTATCTTAGAAGCAGTCATGGTTTTATTAAAGAAAGATGAGTCATCTCAACTCTCTACCAACAAAATTGCCGAGATCGCAGGTGTTTCTATTGGTTCTCTTTATCAATACTTTGATAACAAAGAATCTATCTTAGAGAAAATACTTCTACGAATTCTGAAGGAAAATCTTCTTCACTTTGAGAAGGCGTTGAATGAAATTTCACAAGAAAAAATGGATCTAAAAACATTGATTGAACTTTTGGTCAGATCTCAATTTGATCTTTGGCTTAAAATGGGGAAAGTTAGTACGGCCCTTCTTTCAGTGGCACCCAGGGTTGTTTCCTTAAATCATTTCCATAAAGCAGATGAATTAATTGTCGAATTTTTACAGCGAAAGACGAGGGACTATGAACTTGAAATAAGTCCCAAAAATCAGGAAGAAGCTTTCTATGTTTGTATTCAATCCGTGAGAGCGGTTTTTTTTATGTCTTTTGTGGGCCCCAGGGCCCACAAAAAAGAGATCATTATTCAAGAACTTATCGCGATGCTGGTATCGTATTTAGAAATTAAACGTTGAATTTAAAGTGAATAACATCACCATCTTTCACTTCGTATTCTTTTCCTTCCATTCTAAATTTTCCTGCTTCTTTTACTTTTGATTCCGTTCCAAGAGTAAAGAGATCATTACAGTGATAGACCTCCGCTTTAATGAATCCACGCTCAAAATCGGAATGGATAACACCTGCTGCTTGAGGCGCCTTCGCTCCTTTTGGAAATGTCCAAGCACGCACTTCTTTCACACCTGCAGTGAAATACGTATACATATCGAGCATGCTGTAACCAGCTTTAATCATTTTAGAAAGACCAGATTCTTCAATCCCAATATCTTTCAAGAAAGCTTCTTTTTCTTCTTTTGATTCAAGAGCCGCAATTTCAGATTCAATTTTTCCACAGATCGTAATAACTTGAGAGCCTTCTTTAGCTGCGATTTCCTTCACTTTTTTTACGTGAGCATTTTCTTCAAGAAGATTCGCTTCATCAACGTTACAAACATAAAGCATCTTTTTAAGAGTGATGAGATGGAGATCAGAGATCGCCTCTAATTCATCCGCGTCTAATTCAAGAGATCTTGCTGGATGACCAGCTTCGAGAGTTTTAACAAGTCTCTCTAAGATTGGTTTTGAAATAAGAGCTTTTTGCTGAACTTTTTTATCTTGGGACTTTAAGTATTTATCGAGTGTTTGGATTCTTTTTGTCACTGATTCTAAATCAGCAAGTGCAAGTTCAATATTAATGACTTCAATATCAGAAACAGGATCAACTTTTCCTGCAACGTGAACAATGTCACCATCTTCAAAACAACGAACCACGTGACAAATAGCTCCCACTTGGCGAATGTGTCCCAAAAATTGGTTTCCAAGTCCTTCGCCTTTAGAAGCACCCTTTACAAGTCCCGCGATATCCACAAACTCCGTTACGGCCGGAATCACTTTTTCTGGACCAACTATTTTAGCAATTTTTTCTAGACGCTCATCTGGAACGTGTACGACTCCAACATTGGGTTCAATGGTACAAAAGGGATAATTTGCAGCCTCTGCTGGTGCAGAAGTTAGTGCTGAAAAAATAGTTGATTTACCCACATTTGGTAAGCCCACTATTCCACAATTCATTCCCATAAATACTCCTCGTTCTCTTTAAGCTAAAAGATTTTTTTTATTATAAGTTCCCACTTTTCCTAAACCATCTACCATAGCGCTTATGAGTGGGTCATGCAATTTCTGGAGAAGAAGCGGCAATTGTATCTTCTCGTCCTTACCAAAGGGGCCTAAAACCCAGTTGGAAACGTCCCCATGGGGAGGTCGGCCTATTCCTATTCTCATGCGAGCAAATTGATCCGTACCAAGGCATGCGGCTATTGATTTCAAACCATTATGGCCCGCAAGACCCCCACCCATCTTAAAATGAACCTGGCCAAAGGGAATATCGAGTTCGTCATGGATGACTAAAATGTCCGATGGAGGGATTTTAAAAAAGGCGGCCATGGGCTGAACCGATTCACCGGAGAGATTCATAAAGGTCTGAGGTTTTAGGGCGTAAAACTTATGGCCCTTAAAGCTCGCCTCAGCATAGAGACCCTTAAATTTACTTTTCCAAATGGCGCTTCCAAACAAAGGAGAATCATCTAGAAGCATCCAAGCAATGTTGTGTTTTGTTTCAGCATACTGAGCACCAGGATTTCCTACGCCGACAATTAACTGAAACATATTAGATGAAAAGAGAGCTTACCGAATCATGATTAAATGTTCGGTGAATGGCCTTGGCAAGTATGTCGGCGGTTGTGACGACTTTGATTTTATCTAACTTTCTCGCTTCATCAGAGAGAGGAATAGTATCTGTCACAATCACGGCTTCAAGTTCCTCACAACTACCTAATCGCTCGATCGCTGGAGGAGAAAAAACAGGATGCGTAGCCGCTGCATAGATTTTTTTTGCACCATTTTTTCGAAGAGCTTTCGCTGCTTGAACCAAAGTTCCCGCCGTATCGATCATGTCATCAATAATAATACAATCTTTCCCATTAACGTCCCCAATCACATTCATCGCTTCGGCGACATTAGGTCCTGTACGACGTTTATCAATGAGGGCTAAATCCGCGTTCATTCTTTTTGCGTAATAACGAACACGCTCAACACCTCCAGCATCTGGAGAAACAGTGATGAGATTTTTAGGATCAAGATTTTTTTGTACCCAATCTAAAATCACAGGTGAAGCAAAAATATTATCAAAAGGAATGTTAAAAAATCCCTGAATCTGGCCCGCGTGAAGATCCATCGTTACAACCCGAGAGCAACCAGCAATGGTCATCATGTCGGCGACAAGTTTTGCTGTGATCGGAGTTCTGGGAGCACTTTTTCTATCTTGACGAGAGTAGCCATAATGCGGAACCACCGCCGTAATGGAATTTGCCGAAGCGCGCTTTAAGGCATCCACAGTGATCAATAATTCCATTAAATGTTCATTCACCGGAGCACAAGTGCTTTGGATCACAAACACGTCAGCACCGCGAACATTTTTATCAATTTCGCAGTAGATCTCACCGTTAGCAAAGCGTCTTAATTGAGGATTAACAAGAGGAACATCTAAAAATTCGGAGATTTTCTTAGAGAGAATAGGATTTGAGGTACCAGAGACCAGGACCATTCGTCTCACTCAGAACTCCTATGAAGAATCATCTTCAGAAAGGTGGTAGGGGTGGCAGGGTTCGAACCTGCGTATGGCAGAATCAAAATCTGCTGACTTACCACTTGTCGACACCCCTACTAAAACTTAATCGGTTCAAAGAAATATAGATGAAGCCTCCCTTTTTTGCAAGCATCCTTGAGGATTTTGCCACTTTTTTGTCTTGGAAAAATGGACACTATGAACGGGATTTCTTATAGTTTTAAAACTAGTTTCGTCGACGATTATTAAGGAGTTACTGTGAACAATAAGTTCCGCCTCACAAGTTTAGGTTTATTTTCTGCCCTGAGCATCAATTCTGCCATGGCCCTCCCAATTGATTGGACCGGGGTGTTTGGTGCAGATACTCATCTTTTAAGTAATACCTGTAGAACAAATGACGACGTCACAAAAGATCCAACAGCTAAAACAGGCACTCAAGGTCTAGCAAACGGTGACTGTGACGCGAACTTTCAAACGTATACTTTTAGACTGAATCCAAACATTATTATTAACGACGCCGTCACTCTTAAAGGTGAAATCTCCACCGGTCATATCCGTGGAAATTTTGCTGGCTCCGATTCCGCTAATAACCAAGATGGTTCTGGAAATAATTCTTATTTTTTCACCACTCCTGCTCAGCGCTCAGCTCTTAATATGAATCAGATGTACATGGAAATGTATGCTGATACGGCCCTCATTAAAATTGGCCGCCTCTCAAGACATTTTGGAATGGGGATGGTGTTTGATAATGGAAGTGATCCATGGGATCGATTTATCACGATGTATGATGGAATTGAAGCTGAAATGAAAATTGGAAATTTCAGTGTCACTCCACATTTTGCGAAAATTTCTAGTTACAACTCAAACCAAACTGATCGCCAAGGTGAGCCTGCTGGAAATTATGATGTAAGAGAATTAGGTCTTGTGGCGAAATACGACAATAAAAATAAAGATCTTGTAGCAAGCATTCTTTATGCTAAGAGATCTTCTGAAAGAAGAAATACTCTTTATAATGCCAACACAACAACAGCTGCTTCTTTTGAACGTGGAAACACTGAAGTCACTGTGATTGAGCCTTACGTTTCGAAACGTTGGAGTAAATTAAAAGTTTCTGCTGAGGCTTCTCTTCAAAGTGGTGATTATGGAAAAGTCTACGATGCAAATACCGAATCAAAAATCTCGGCACAAGCTTTCATTGGAGAAGCCAAATATGATCTCAATCCTAAATGGGATATTGGGTTTCTAGCGGGTCAAGTGTCTGGCGATGACGGCAGTACAGATCGCTTTGAAGCAACTTATCTTCATCCAAACTTCCACATCGCTGACCTCATGTTCCGCTATAACTACGCTGCCATTAATGAAGGAAGCCGTTCGATTTTTGATTCCTCTATTACGAACACTCGTTTTTATAAACTCTATGCTAATTACAAATCAGACAACTGGACCTGGAAGGGTGCCTTTATTATGGCGAACGCTCTAGAGACAGCTAAAAACTGAAAAGATAGTTATCACCATGAAGAGAACTATCGTTTTAATTCTTCTCAAGATCAGGATGATTCCTTTGGCTATGAATTTGATTTCGGATTTGATTATCGTTGGAATCCAAATGTCGTCATCTCAGCTTATTACTCATACTGGAAAGTGGGTGACTACTACTCATTCTCCAACGCTCCAGACAAGCTCTCACTCGCCAACGTTTACGGCGGTGGTTTGAAAGCAACTCTGGAATTTTAATTTTTTTAATATCATCTCAAAAAAAAAGAGCTCCCAAAGGGAGCTCTTTTTTTTTCAACTCAATTTAATTTTACCATCCACCATATAGAGACATTCCAGTATAGGCTTGATAAGGCCTATTCCAATAGCCTCCACCTTGCTGAAACTGCTGCTGACCATAGTAGGGTTGTTGCCCGTAAGGCTGCTGCATACCACTTCCACCCCAATTAAAGTTATACGCCCCCTGAGCTTGAGGGCCAAAACCCATGTTTGAACCATAGTTGTAACCATAATTCATACCACCACCAAAATTCTGCTGGCCCATGAACTGTTGTTGATAACCAAATGGTTGTTGCTGCTGCATGAACATGTTGTTCTGCGGGAACATTGGATTTTGAAACTGTTGCGGCGTCATTTGGGCCTGCTGCTGGTACATCTGCTGATTACCCTGCTGACCTTGATTAAAGTTAAATGAATACACTCCAGAATCTTGAGACTGAGGACGAGGGCTTGGCACCGTTGTGTCCTGTGGTGCAGGAGTTGTATTTGTTTCAACCGGAGGAGCTTCACCGTTTTGTGCTGCTACATATCTTCGACCTTGGGCCTCAAGTTCCCCGTACTCTTTTGCCTGCGCATCGTACTCAACGGCCCTTTCCTCATCTACTTTATTGTAGTGTTGAAGTAGTGCCTGAAGTTCTTGGATTCTCTCCATAGAGTCTTGGATACATTTTTGAGTATTTCTCCAATATTTGTAGCAGTAACCATTAGGCTGCTGTACACGAGCATACTCTTCTTGAATTTCCGCAGTGAAATTTTGATTCCGGACTTGAATATTACTTCTCATACGACTCGCAAGATTCGTGTAGTACTGAGACTTACCAGTGCTTTGACCAGTTCTGTATTCGTATTTTTCTTTCTCATCTTCTAAAGAGCTTGCGAAGGTGGCCTTGCCATTAGCGACTCTTTGAGCAGCAACGGTTGGAGTGATGACGACATTGTCTTGCTTGGTTCCAATTCGCTGATAGCTATCAATCGTGAGCTTCATGGAATTGAGTTTTTCCGCCTCGTCAAACTTTCCGTCTTTTAAAAGTTTCATTGTATTGGCAGAAACAAAATAGGGTTTTTTATTATATTCAGTTAGTTTTGAAAGTACGCCCTTTAATTGATCTTGAAGAGCTTTCTTCGCATCCCCTTCTGCTTCGATCATTAGATTATAAAGAGTGACAGCTTGATCAGCGAGTGGCTGAATGATGTACTTATCAAAGTCAGCAATGACTTTAAGATCCTCATCTTTATAGGTTCCTTTCTCAATCGCAAGAGCTGATTTTTTAGCTGCTTCCCGTATAAGATTATCTCGAACTTCTCCCAAAATAGAAGCATAGCCTTCATACTTATCAATGAAATCAGCGAGCTTTGAATAATCTCCATTCTTACATTCTTCTTTTAGTTTTTCTGCCATTTCTGAGAGCCTGACTTTCTCAGCGTCACCATAGGTCAGTAATGATCCAATCGTCGGGTGAGCGGCTTCATAATGATCACATCCGTCAACATACTTAAATTTTCCATCTCCATATTTTGCTTTCACTGTTTGGGATGTTAATCCGTGTGAAGCAAAAAGAAGTTCACCTGAATAGTCGGCCCCTTCAAATTTTTCATCAATTGGTGCATTCACAATGGCAGAAGAAACGACTTTACCATCTTTAATAACACCGGATGTTTCTAAGCACTTCTCAAATCCTTTAATCGTGGCAGGAAATTTTCCTTCAACAAGTTCAGGATGACCGTCTTTCATCACAGTATATTTATAAGAATCCGCTTTTTTAAATTTCGCTTCAAGAGCGTATGCTTTTCTACCTTCAAATTCGGGCTTTGAAAGAGTCCACTCGATCATAGATGAGCAGTTTCCAATCATATCAGGTGAAGAAACTTTTAATTTTCCTGTCCTTTGATCGTGAATAATATCTAATTTACCGTCTTTCTCTAAAATGAGACTCGTCAGATATTTTAAAGGAAGAGACGTTTGGTCATTTTCTTCACAAGCCTTTTTCGAGGAGCTTGTTGAAGAGGTAGACGGTTTCACCTCTGGAGTAGATGTACTCGAGGAAGAATGGTTCTCCGTTGGTTTTAAAGTATTTTGATGGGCACTCAGAGCACTCCAAACCTGCGCATGTGCGGGAATAGTCATAAGTGACAGCAATAAAACTGGGATCTTTTTCATATCATCCTCAAAATAGAAGTTGAGTCTTCTCACCATCTATTCGGACTGTTGAAGGAAAAACTTGAGGGGAAGGTGCGACAAAATTAATTTATAACTAAATGATTTTATTAGACCAAGGTATAGGGATCCACATCAATTTTGTAGCTGATGCTGGATTGGGATTTATAGTTCATCTCAAAGGATTTTATTAAATTATGAAGTTCGCCCATATCTTTTGATTTTAAAAGAATGGACCATGTAAATTGATTCGATTTCTTTTCTATGTGAGCAGGCCTTGGACCCAAAATCGAGACACTTTGAAAGTGTTTTGAGATCAGATCTCTCATCATCGGTGCCACGCCTTCTGTCACGTGAGGAATTAGTCGCTCTTGAAAACGTGAGGAAAAATGAATCATCGCAAGTCTCTTATAAGGAGGACAATCACAGAGCTTTCTAATTTCTAGTTCATCTTTATAGAATTGGTGGAAATCATGGTTTTTTACAATTTGAAAAAGGGAGCTGTCTGGATTAAGTGTTTGAATGAGAACTTTCCCGTCTTTTGAATATCTTCCGGCCCTTCCAGAAACTTGCGTGAGGGTTTGATATACTCTTTCAGCGGATCTAAAATCTGGAAAATTTAACTGTGAATCAATACCCAAAATGAGAACAAGTTTAACTTTCTCAAAATTGTGTCCCTTTGAAAGCATCTGCGTTCCCACCATGAGATCAATTTTCCCTGCATGAAAATCAGCTAGGCGCTCCTCGAGATCTTTAAAGTTTTTAATTTCATCGCGGTCAAAACGCTCAATCTTTTTTTCAGGAAAAATAGTAGTCAGAACCTCTTGAATTTTTTCAGTCCCAAAACCTTTATGGGATAAAGTCATACACCCACAAGCTGGACACTGCTCAGGAAGTGGTTCTTTGTATTCACAGTGGTGGCAAGCGAGTTGATTTTTTCTTTTGTAGTATCTCAGCGTGATCGAACAATTCGGGCAATTAAACTGCTGGCCACAAGCGCGGCACTGAAGATAATTAGCAAAACCTAAGCGGTTCACAAAGACTAAGACTTGCTCCCCTCGACTAAAAGCTGAGCTTATCGCCTCAACCGATTTCGGAACAAGAGGCCAGATCTCCTCTACTTTATCTATTTTCTCTCGAGCATCAATGAGTTCCACAGCTGGAAGAAAAGCATCTCCCGCCCTTTCTTTCATTTCAAAAAGCTTTTGAGATGGTTGATGAAAAGTATAGTAAGACTCTACACTTGGAGTCGCTGATCCCATCACCATCGGGATCCCTAAAAGCTGAGCTTTTTTACTCGCAACATCCCGAGCATTATAAGGACAGCGATCATCTTGCTTAAAGGATGTATCGTGTTCCTCATCAATCACAATGAGGCCCAAGTTATTAACAGGAATAAACACCGAACTTCGAACTCCAAGGATCAATGCTCCCTGGTTGAGACTTCTCGCCATCATCCAGATTTGATATTTTTGAGAATCTGATAATTCAGAATGATAAGAAAGAATGGGTGCATCGACATATTTTGAGAACGTAGAAATAAACTGCGGCGTTAAATTAATTTCTGGAAGTAAAAAAAGAACACTCTTTCCACTTTTTAATGTCTCTTGTATGAGATCAAGATAGATAACGGTCTTTCCACTTCCTGTCACGCCATGAACAAGGTGCCTTCCAAACTTCCCGAGGCCTTCCCGGATGGATTCAATAATAGATTTTTGTGTTAAATTAGGAACAAACTCGAGGGGTTTTCCTTCCCCCATTGTTTGCTCTAAGCTTCTTGGTCTCTTGAGGTGGTGGGGAAGACAGTCAAAAATAAGCTGTCCCAAGGAATAGTGATAATAACTCGCCATCCACTGAAATAATTCCAGTTCCACTTCCTGAAGTTTCCAATCAGGAATAATAGATTTAATTGTCTTTATTTTTTCAATAGAGGTTTTTTTAAATTCTTCGGACTCTGATTCATCGACACTGACAACACAACCAAGCTCCCCTCTTTTCCCAAGAGGAACTTCCACCACTTGACCGCGAGTTAACTCTCCTTCGTAAAAATAAAGGAGTCCCTGATTTTTAAGGGGATAGTTAACCGCAACTCGACAAACTTTCATTAAAGAAGAAACTCTGGCCGTGGGTCTGTAGATTCTTTCCCTTTAAGGATTTGATCCCAATTCTTGAGTCTCTTCACCATATCCTCTTCTCTCTCAAGGTAGTGTCTGAGACTTGTGACCTCAACTTGATAGTGTTCACCAGAGAGTGTTTTCACCAAAATGAATCGAGGAAATAAATGGGCCCCATTGGCAAGCCAGTAGTCTTTACAAATAAGTTCAAACTCACCGGCCTGAGACTTATATCTCAAAGTTAAGAGGTCTCTTTCTTTAAAAGAAAAGATCGCTTCAAAAGCTCCAGCCGTAACAAGCCAAGCAGCTGCGCCATTTTCTTTAGTGAGTTTCACTTGTTTTTGATCCGTATACATGGACTCACGCATGATGGCCTGAGCACGTTCTCTTGCATTCGGATCATTGGGTTGAAGAGGATTTTCTTCCGTCTTTTTCGCGTTTCTATCTTTTGACGTTAGAATTAAATACCTTTTGTAATCAGCGAGGAACTCTATTTTTTCCCGATTTATGATTTCATTATTAAGTTTTACCGGAACATCAAGTGACTTCAGGTAATTTAAAAGAAGAAT